>DATMHD010000031.1:0-3895 GCA_035555075.1 Sphingomicrobium sp.
CGTCCGACATCCATTTGAACCAACGATTCCAGAACATTAAACCCCGCCCTCTCGCTAGTGCTCGCCCAGCGTCGCAAAGTGCTCGCGCCGCTTAAATTTGAATTCACCTCAACCCGTTGAATGCGCCCTGAATTTCCTTGAAAATCAGTGCTTCGCCGGCGCCTTCCGAATGGGCTAGGAACGGTTAACATGTCAATAAGAAGGCTGCCTCCGGAACTCATCAATCGCATCGCCGCGGGCGAGGTGGTGGAACGGCCGGCGAGCGCGCTCAAGGAACTTGTGGAAAACTCGCTCGACGCAGGCGCGACTCAGGTCTCCGTGCGGCTCCGCGCGGGCGGGCGCGATCTTGTCGAAGTCATTGATGACGGCTGCGGAATGAGCGCCCACGACATGCGGCTCGCGCTGGAACGGCATGCGACGTCGAAGCTTGCCGACGATGGAATCGACAGGATCACGAGCTTTGGATTTCGCGGCGAAGCGTTGCCTTCCATCGCCAGCGTGTCGCGCCTGACGCTCGAAAGCCGGCTTCGCGGCAGCGATGGCTGGCGAATCGCCATCGACCATGGAGCGCCGGCTGGAGAAGGCCCCGCAGCGCTGCCGCCCGGCACGCGGATCCGGGTCGAAGGGCTGTTCGACAAGGTCCCGGCCCGACGCAAGTTCCTTCGCTCGCCACGAGCCGAATATGCGGCCTGCCTCGATGCTGTCCGAAGACTGGCCATGGCGCGAAGCGATGTTGGCTTCACGCTCGAGCATGATGGCCGGCGGATCCTGACCTTGCAGCCCGGAGAAGCGCCGGGACGCGTTGCCGAGCTCCTCACCCACGAGCTCGATCGCCACGGCATCGGCATCGACTGCATAAGGGATGGCCTTCGTCTCACTGGGGTAATCAGCCTTCCGACCTTCAACAGGGGCGTTGCAGACCAGCAGTATCTTTTCGTGAACGCCCGGCCCGTGAAGGATCGCCTCCTCGTGGGAGCGCTCCGCGCAGCGTACCGCGACCTCATCGCGCGCGACCGCCATCCGATTGCGGCGCTGTTCCTCGACGTCCCGCTCGACGAGGTGGACGTCAACGTCCATCCCGCCAAGACCGAGGTGAGGTTTCGCGATCCCGCGGCCGTTCGGGGCCTCATCGTGGGCGGACTGAGGCGGGCCCTCGACGAGGAAAGCGGGCGAAGCGCGGCGAGGGAGCAATCGGCAGCGCCCGTCATGTGGACATCGAGCGCGAGCTACGAGCCCGAGCCGAACCTCAGCCTCGGGCTCCCGAGCGCGGGCGGGGTGCAACGCGTCTTCGAGCCCGTCACCTTCGTTCCCCAGGCCCGCGCCGAGGCTGCTGTTGAGCCCGTCCCTACCTATCCCCTCGGTGTTGCAAGGGGGCAGGTCGCCGCAACCTACATTGTCGCAGAAGCCGAGGACGGGCTCGTCATCGTCGACCAGCATGCGGCGCACGAGCGCCTGGTGCTCGAGCGGATGCGGGCGGCGCGAGAAACCGGCATCGTTCCAGGGCAGGCACTCCTGATGCCCGAGGTTGTCGAACTGGACGAACCCGATTGCGACCGTCTCGAGGGCGCTCTGGGCGAGCTTGGTGACATGGGCCTTGAGATGGAGCGGTTCGGACCCTCGGCAATGCTTGTTCGTGCGCTTCCCGCAGCGCTCGGCAAGGCCGACGCCTCCAGCCTTCTTGCTGACCTCGCGGCCGAGATTGCGGAGCTTGGCGGCCCACTGAGCCTTCGCGACAAGCTCGATCATGTCGCTGCGACGATAGCCTGTCACGGGTCCGTCCGGGCCGGCCGGCAACTCTCCGTCGCGGAGATGAATGCACTGCTCCGCGAAATGGAAGTGACCCCAAGGTCGGGCCAGTGCAATCACGGCCGTCCGACCTGGGTGAAGCTTTCGCTCTCGGAGGTGGAGAGACTTTTCGGGAGGAAATGAACTACTTGGCCGGCGTGCGTGAGGGCACGTGGCAAGTCAGCCTGTCGGCGGCGCGTACAATGTCCTCTGTCGACGAATTGCAAAGATTCGCGCCGCGCGTGCTAGAGAAGAGCGCACATGCACGACTGGCACATGCCGGACGAGTTAAACAGTACGACTCTGGCCTCGAGGCGGCTGGCGGCTGCAGGCGGCATTCTCATGACCATGCAGTCCTTGAGCCAGCGAGGCGGCGAGCGGGTCGGTATCCTCCTCGCGAATGGCTTTGCTGCTGCCGACATACCAGTACGGATCGCGCTCCTGCGAGATTGCGGGGATGCCGAGAACGAGCTCCTGGCGCTACTCCACGAAGATGTGTTCATCGCAAGCGCAGGCCCTCCATCGCGAGGTCCCGCTCGCAAGTATCTCGATCGCTTAAGGGCGGTTCCGTTTATCCGGAGGCAGATCCGCTCCTTCGCCCCCGCCGTCGTTCTCGGCACCGTCAATAGCCTCGCACTTGCCACCGCGCTCTCCCGAGGACGCACGGGAGCCCGGCCGGCGTTCGCGTTGAAGCTCACAAACAGGCTTACCGCGCCCGATACCGGCGCGCTGAAGAGGATCTACCGCCACAAAAGCTTCGAATTCATCTTCAGCCGGTTCGACCTCGTGCTCACCGCTTCCGAGGCTGAGCGACGTTCCATGACCAAGCTCTATCCAGGACGGGCCCAGATGTTCCGTACGGTTCCCAATCCCTATGTCACGACGGACATGCTTTCCGGTGCGCTGCCCCTCCGTTCGGTGCCAGCGCGAATACTGGCCGCCGGGCGAATGGTGCGCCAGAAAAGGTTCGATATTCTCCTGCACGCGTTTGCCCGTTTAGAAGACAAGACGGCTCGGCTGACGATCCTGGGTGACGGGCCTTTGCGGCCCGACCTCCAGCGTCTTGCGCGTTTGCTTGGCGTTGCCGATCGTCTGCAAATGCCGGGCTTTGCCGAGGATATGCTGCCGTGGCTAAGAGGGAGTGACCTATTCGTCCTTTCCTCCGATTACGAGGGATTGCCGGCGGTCGTAGTCGAAGCGCTTGCCTGCGGAGTGCCTGTGGTTGCCACCGAGAGCTTCTGCAGCGCGCGTGAATTGCTCGGGCGCTTGAACTGCTGCGCAGTCACGCCCACCGGTAACGCGGCGCTGCTCGCAAAGGCCATCGACAAGAGCATCAAGGAGAGGGCGGAAGTTGCGGCGCTACGGCGGATTGCACGCGATTATCTCATCGAGCCTTCCATCAGCGCCCACATCAGGGAGCTTGGCGCAATTGCAGTGCTCGAGGGCAGGCAAGCGTCACCTTTGCAAAGCTAAAGCTTCAAAGCCTAGGTCAACTTGCGTCGTTGCCGGTTGACCCATTCCTTTCCCTCATCGCCACCCCAAAGCATCCAGGCGATGTATCCAGCGGATGGATCCGTTTCCGATCCCCACTGATGCCGCGTGGTGTTCCTGTCCACGGCGTGGCGAGCAAAGTAGCTGTACATCGACTTTATGTCGGCCGGCTCCAACTGTTCGCGAGCGACCAGCTGCTTTGCTCGTCTGACCCCGACCTCTGTTCCGCCCCGTCCAAATTGCTCGCGCAATCGCAAACCGAGCCGCGCATTCTGCGCCATTTTTTCGGTGGGTTTGAAGCTGGCTGACAACTCAAAGAAGTCCGGCTCTTGGGGAACGTCCAAACGCCTCCTCACAACATCGGGTGCCGCACTGATGCCGATGGCCCTTCCTCAAGCGACAGCGGGTCGTCGATCTCACTTCCTCGGCTCGCTGCTCATCACGCTCAGTGTCTTGTCGTCCGGTCCGGCGAGCGCCGCGCAGTTGAGCTGGGCGGGATCGTTCGATGCATTGCGGAAATAATGAACGACGGCTCCTGCTGGCTCGAGCGTGGTGTCGCCAACTTCAACGCGGCGGACCGGCGATGCACCAATGCTCACAAGGAAGCTTCCCCTGATGA
>DATMHD010000032.1:0-2461 GCA_035555075.1 Sphingomicrobium sp.
GTCGTTCCAAGGTCGATGCTTAGATCGCGAAGGTCCCTGTTGTTGATGCCGATGAGCGGACTTCCAAGCGCAATCGCCCGCGCCATCTCGCCTTCGTCATGAACCTCGACGAGCGCGTCCATGCCAAACCGGCGAGCCTCATCGATGATCGTCCGCGCATGATGATCGTCGAGGAGCGAGAGCATGACGAGGACCGCATCGGCGCCAGCGATCCGGGCTTCAGCGACCTGGCGCGGATCAAGGAAGAAATCCTTGGCGAGGATCGGGCCGTCGAACTCCTCCCGAGCGGCGGCGAGATCGGTCAGCGACCCACCAAAATATGAGCCGTCGCAGAGAACGCTGAGCGCATCGGCAACGCCCGCATATCCTCTGGCAAGTCCCGCGGGATCGGCGCCCGGCCGGATGGCCCCCAGCGACGGCGACGCCTTCTTGATCTCAAGGATGAAGCGGGAACCGGGCCTTCCAAGGACGTTGGAGAGACTGCGCGTCGCCTGCCCCGCACGAGCCCTCAGGGCATCGATTGCAACGCCGTCGAACCTGTTCCTGAGTTCGTCTCTTTTCGTAGCTGCAATTTGCGCAAGGACTCCGATCGGCTCAGCCACGGCTGGCCTCGATGTAGCGCGCAATGAGCTTTGCTCCCTCGCCCGAAAGGAGGACATCGCGGGCAAGGTCAGCTCCTTCCTTAAGGCTTGCCGCCTTCCCGGCAGTGTGGAGGAGAGCTGCTGCGTTAAGGATCGTAATGTCCGCTTCTGCGGCAGAGCCACGACCTTCGAGCAGGCGTTGCAATCGCTCCGCATTCTCCGCCGGATCGCCGCCGGTGACGACGCTTAAGGGCGCGCGATCGATGCCCGCCTCCTCGGGGCTCATGACAAGTTGACTGATTTCGCCGTCCGACAGGCGAACTGCGAGCGTCTCGCCATGAAGCGCGACCTCGTCGAGACCGGAGCCATGGACGACTAGGGCCTCCCTGACGCCCATCGCATCAAGTGTCTGTGCAATGCGCCGCAGCATCCTTGGATCGGCAACGCCGAGAAGCTGTACGGGCGGCCGTGCGGGGTTGATGCACGGCCCCAGCAGATTCATGATCGTTCTCACCGAAAGCTGGCGGCGCACCAGCGCCGCATGCTTCATTCCAGGGTGGTAGGCAGGCGCGAACAAAAAGCAGAACCCGGTCTCGTCGAGGAGTTTGCGCGCAGCAGCCGGTGAAATTTCAATCTTGGCGCCGAGCGCCTCTAGGACGTCCGCAGAACCGCAGCGTGAGCTCACACTGCGATTGCCGTGCTTGGTGATCGGTATGCCGGCGGCGGCAGCAACAAAGGCGGTGGCGGTCGAGACATTGATGAGCCCGGAGCCGTCGCCGCCCGTCCCGCAGCAGTCGGCGAAGAGATAATCGGGTCTCTCGAAGGGCTCTGCAGCGGCAGACAGCGCCCTCGCGGCGCCGATCATCTCCTCGGAAGTCTCGCCCTTCATCCGAAGCGCGATCAGCATTCCGGCGATTTCAGCCGGTTCGAGCCGCCCCAGCACCAGGCGCTCGAACAGATGCTCTGACTCTTCGCTCACAAGGTCTTCGCCCGCGAGGAGCTTGGGAAGGGGATTGGGCACCGGCACATCGACGGGCAGATGAGCAGCGGCCGGAGCAGCAGTCTGGGCAAGCAGTGCAGTAACGGTCATGATCGGAATCCTGGATACAAAAAAGCCCGCCGATGGCGGGCGGGCAGTCGATGATCGTGTGTTAGTCGATCAGTCGCGCCATCGCGCCGCAAGGCTCGCGCTGCGCCACCACCAAAGGTGAGCAGTCGAGGTTGCAGTGCTGGCGACCAGGTTCGTCATGCGAATCGCGTGGTAAGGCAGAGGCTTGGGCGCCGTCAACTGCCTGATTGAGGCCGCGTCGGCGCCGTTGCTCCGACCGGCGAAGAAGGTCGGGATTGCCGAATAGCTGGGCGGAACACGGCTCCTTTTTACGACGTTGGCGCAAAGCGCCCATTGCCTACGCGGCAGACACTGATAATCGTCGCGGCGAATGCTGGAAGGACCCTTCCAGCATTTCTGCATTGCAGTCATTCTTTGGAAACTCCATGTTTCCAAGAGGTTGCGGGTGTAGCTCAATGGTAGAGCAGAAGCCTTCCAAGCTTACGACGAGGGTTCGATTCCCTTCACCCGCTCCACACTTTGATCATCAGCGCCATTGCTGAGGCCAGTCGGACGCGCCTCAGCGAAGCCGGGTCGGCACTGACGCCTTTCTGGAGCGCGTTGACACATCACCGGCGCACCGCCACATGGCGCGCCTGCCTGACCTCGTGGAGAGGTGGCCGAGTGGTTAAAGGCAGCAGACTGTAAATCTGCCCGCGCAAGCGTACGCTGGTTCGAATCCAGCCCTCTCCACCATTCATGGCTTTGCCCGCCTCCGTCGGCGTCCCCGGGCAAACGCGAATGGCTGGCCTTCGCAGGCCTGCCCACCGGA
>DATMHD010000033.1:0-6395 GCA_035555075.1 Sphingomicrobium sp.
ACGTCTTCAGCAGGTCGTCACGTGCCTTGATGTTGAGTTCGTAGCAGCGGAGCAGCACGCTAGTGTCGAGGTAAACCGGCGCCTCCGGATTCTGTAGCGCGGCTGCGACGCTGTTGAGGATGGCCTCGCGTGACTGGTTGAGTTCAGGAAAGATCATGCGACTGGCCGTCAGTTCCCATGGCGGCCGGCGCGGAGCGACACGGCGGCAAGATTGTCATCATTGGTCGATTCGGCATCGCGAACATGCAGCACTGCTGTTGGCCGAGCAATCAATAGTTGTTGGTGGTCAAAGCCGGGCGCGGATCGGTTATGACGCTGGTCGAAGAGCTTCCGTCGATGCGCGGGTCGATAACCTTGGCTCGATCTGTTTGGCTTCATGCTTGGAGTAAAACCAGTCTCATGAAATTCGAAGAAGGTTTCCACGTGGCTGACCCCTCTCCGGAACAACGCGCTGCTGTCCGCGACGACCGCGCCGTAGAGACGCCGGCAGCGTACATATACGGCATCCTGGATAGGGAGCTGAAGCTGACGCTGGCTGGGGTCGAGCTGGGGTCGGAGCGCGACCGCTCGATGCGCGAGCTGACGCGCACTGCGGCGACGCTTTATGAAGGCCGGATCCATCGCGAGCTGATCCAGAATGCCTATGACGGGTCGGGAGATGAGAAGGGAGCCATAATCCTGCTGCGCTTCGATCGCTCCATCGGCGGGTCCGGGGTGGTCGATGTAGCCAATAGCGGCACGGGCTTCGGCCGTGACAATGTCGACGCCATCGTCAATCCCGCCCTGAGCAACAAGCGTCCGGGGAACTCGATCGGGCACAAGGGTCTGGGGTTCCGCAGTGTCGGGCTCATCTCCGACGATCCTCAAATCTATTCGATCCGTGGCCGCTATCGGGAAGGCCTAAACCAGTTCGACGGTTTCTGTTTCCGCTTCGCTGACCCCGCCGCCCAGCTTCGCCACTTGCGGGAGATCAGCGACAGCCCGCACGTGGAAGAAGCGGCGGGCCGCACCCATCAGTTGCAGCTGCCTCTGCCCATCGATCGGGCGGATCCGGGCGTATCCGAGTACGTGCGTGAAGGTTTTGCGACGCTCGTACGCCTCCCGCTTCGTGATGAGGCGGCGGCGAAACTGATGGCGTCGGAAATTGAGGAGCTGTTCGAGGAGCGGGCGCCTTTGGCCCTGTTTCTGAACCGGCTGGCTAGGCTGACCATCGAGGTGATACAGCCCGATGGCTCGCGGAGTGCGCGTGTGATCAGCCGATCGCCCAAGCGCCATTCCGACCTCGACGGGGTGGGACAGCTGTCGGTCGATGTGGTGACGACGGACTCGCGCCGGTTCCTGGTGGCCCGCCGACAAGTCGAACGAGAACGCTTCATGGAAGCTGTCGAGGAGGCGATCCGCGCCAAGTTCCCGGTCGAGAAATGGCTCGAATGGGAGGGCGCGCCGACAGTTAGCATCGCATTCGGCCTCGACGCTGATGCGCAGCCGGGGACCTATTACGCATTCCTGCCGATGCGCGAGGAGGCGCCGTTCCACGGGTTCGTCGACGCGCCCTTCTTTCCTGATCCCGACCGCAAAGGCCTCTCGCTAGCCAACCCATTGAACGATATGCTGCTCGACGTGGCCGCCGAGATGTGCGTGTCGCTTTCTTCGGCGATCGCCGGGACCAACTCGTCCGCATCCGACCTTACCCACGCCGCGGTGGATGCCATTGCCTGGCGGATAGAGCGATCGCGGATGCTCCGGGCGATCTCGGCCGAAGGTGTCAATTCGAACGCGCTTCTCCTGCCCGCGATGCGCCGCGCCGGAACGGACGATCGCTGGGCGCCGCTCGCGGATGTCTTTGACTGGATCGACGAGGAGCATCGCTCGCTCAAGTCCGCATGGATCGCGAAGGTCGCCGGGCTCCCGGTCCTTCGCCGAAACCTTGGCGCGCGGAGGGTTGAGAATTTGCACGCGCTAGCCGCCGGTATGTATTCGACGCTTGTTCCGAGCGACAGGCGCATAGCAGGCTGGATTCCCCTCCTGGCTGCGGACCTCAACCGTCGCAGGCGGTTCTCGCGGCAGGATTGGGAGGATTTCTACGCTGACCTCAGCGAGCTTAAGGACGTGCTCCCTTGGCTGAAGGGCGAAGTGATCTTCCGGGCTGGAGAGGGCCGGCTGGTCTCCGCAAACAGCGAGGACGAGAGCGCCTCCCGCTTCTTCATCAGCGTAGAGCACAAGGGAAGTAGGCGGCGACGTCGGCGATTGGCGGACGCGGACGTCTATCCGCCTGCGAGCGTGACCCAGAACATGGCCTTCGCCGATTCCGCCATCTCCTGGTCGGAAGGTGCCGCGCAGGCCTTCTTCGATGCCGGTCTTGCAAGCGAGTTCAGCCTCGTGGAAGTCCTTGGCTGTCTGGGGAGCCTCCTGGGCGAAAGGCCCACGCAGAAGCGGCAGCAGTCGGCGCTCGCCTGGGCCTTCTCAGCCTGGAAGGACAACCGGACGCCGGAAATCGAGCGGGCGCTCGCGTCCTCTGGTCTCGCCGTCCCCAACGCCGATGGAACTCTCGTGCCAGCCGGCTCCGCGCGCTTCTCACGCGGTTGGCGCGGCACGGCCGGCGACCGGCTCCTCCAATATTGCGAGGAGCTGGGTCCGAAGTCCCGCATGGTGCGCACGCTTGCAGGACAGCTCCTCCCGGCTTGGGAGGATTGGCCGCACGCCGCGCGCGGATCGGCGAGCGATTGGGTGGAGTTCCTGACCCATCTCGGCGTGGTCGACGGACTGCAGCCCGTGACAGCTAAGGATGAGGTGGAGTCTCCCTGGTTCTGGCAGCGCTTCCGGACGGGCGAGGCCCAGCCCCAGACTTTCGAGGCCACGACCGGGCAGCTCTGGCGCACAGCCGTGCGCCCTTACACTGAGCATTTCCGCTACTCGACCAAGCTTTATTCCACTGCGGGATCCCTGTGGGTTCTCCCCGGTCAGGCCTTCTACGACGACTTCTCGCCGCCGGCGAAGCTGGCCTTTGCGCAGCTGGTGCTGGCAATGCTGCGGCGGCCTCGGTCGGAGTGGTTCAAAACCGTCCTCCGCAAAACCGAAGGCAATTGGGATACGGTGACCTGGCCGAGCCCCATGGCCGCCTTCCTTCGGCTTGCGCGATGGGTTCCGCTTGCCGGGGCCGACGAGTTCGAAGGCGCGGCTCCATCGGACTGCTGGTTCGCACCGAGAACCGAACTGCCACGGTTTGTAAGGCGGATGGATCGAAGCGTCCGCGAAGCGATCGAATCTTCGCCGACGTTGCAGAAGACACTGTCGGAAACGTTGGGCATGCCGCTTTGGGCGGATCCCGAGAACGCCGGCCGGCGCGTGGCGGCACTCGGAGGAATGCTCGGCGACCGCTTCCCAGAATCGGAGCACGACAGCTTCCGCAAGGCCTATCGGGAAGCGTGGCTGCAATGGGCGGAGGCCGACGAGGTCAAGGCGCTTCCATCGCGGATCAGCCTTGCAGTGGACAGGGGAGGGCGTCTGTCCCGCCTCGATGCGGCGAAAGATGATACGGCTCGGGAGGTCATCTATCTAGCAGATGGCAATTCGCAGATGCTCGAGCATTTGCTGAGCGCTCTTGGCGCGCCCGTCCTGCACGTGCCGGCGACGGCTGCCGACAAAGCCGAAGCGGCGCTCGAGACAGCCATCGGCGGTCCGCTTTCGCAGATCAGGCACGAAATGCTGCAAGTGATTGTCGACGGCGAGGAGTTCCAACCGTCCGGTGACCTTCCGCCGCTCGTCGGCGATGGCTTGGAATGGCTTGCCGAGCTTTCGGTCCTCGTGCTCGAGCTCAATACCCCTCTTACCAGTCGGAACACGGCCCGGGCCCGCCTACAGCTTCACGATAGCATCAAGAAGGTTCGGATGCGCTTCGCGGATCATGTGGCCGTCTCAATCGGCCGTGCGAGCGGACCCCTTCCAGACGAATTGCAGGGAGTGCTCCCGATCGTCGGCGAGGAATTCGGCGTCCTCGTGGCCGAGGCCCGACCGGACGACATGGGGTGGCCCTTGCTGGTGCGCCTTGCGGGGCCGCTGGCGACGGCGGTCGGCCGGCCTGACCTGGCGGATTCGTTCCGGCTGGCCTTTCTTGCGCTGGAGCGGAGCTCTCTCGAGACCGGTGGTGCGCTCGAACGGCCAAGCGACGATGCCGTCGCGCGAGCGCTCGGCCGACCGGTCACCCGGGTCAGGGAATTGTATCGCTCGCTTCGTTCCAACGTCGAGCGGTTGCTCGAATATCTCGTCCCGGTCGTCCACGCGCTGGCCGGAACCGATCACGCGGAGCGACTGCTCGAGCGGGCGGACCAACCGCTTGACGACACGGACATCGAGGCGATGCTGCAAGGCTCCGGCTTTGCCTCTGACCGAACCCGGGAGATCATTGAGGTGTGCCGTGATGCGGAGAGCATGAACGGAGTCCGGCGTGCACTCGGAATCGACCTTGCGACGATGAATGCGTCTCTCGTGGGCCTTGGCGGGCGATGGCGGCCGATCTCGTTTGCGGATTCGCTGAATCGCGCGTTCCGGGATCGCGTGCTTGAGCGCCGGGTCGACCTCGAAAATGCTATCCGGGATGCGCGTATGGCAGATTTCGACACTGGGGCGAGCCTTGCAAGCTATGTCGCCGAGACGAAGCTCGAATGGCTCGCGATGCCGGCGGATTGGCCTCAACTCTATGACGAGGTCGATGAGACGCTGCTCGACGGCGCGATGGACCACCAGCTGCGCCTTCGCTTCGGCACGCTCGCACCATCCGGAGAGGCGCCGGTCGAAGAGGTCCGGCAGTCAAACAGGCTCGTGCTGACATCCTCGCTCGATCGCGTTCGCCGGATCGTCCGGGCTTGGACATCGCGGCCGGGCCGGGCCCGGGCCAGCGATTGGGACCTTCCTTCCGACCAGATCGTGCGCAAAGTGGTCGCCTCCGGAGCACTCGACTTCCGCCCGGTGGACCAGGCCGGCGCGCCCCTGATCCTGAAGCGTGCTGGGCTCTGGCCCAAGGGTATGACGGAAACCCTCGACCTTGCCCGGCTCGGTATGGGCGAAAACGACCTCAAGCTCGAGGAGCAAGAGGAAAAAAAGAGGGCTGAGCAGCTGCTTAAGGAGCGGCGCTCGATCCGTTTCGGTTCAGTCGATATCGACGGAGGTTCGGCTCGACCATTCGATGACGTCGCCGCAGTGCTTGGCGGTGCACTCCGGGGAGAAGCCTTCAAGAAGCGTTCCGGGTTAGCCGATCTCGAGCCCGTCACGGCGCAAGCCTCAAAGCGGAAGCGGAGCCGCGGCGGTGGCGGAGGGACGGCCGATCCCGAATATATGAGCGAGGAACAGCGCAAGCTCCTGGGCTTTGCCGGCGAGTTGGCCGCATTCCATTACCTCAAGCGCACCCAACGTAACTTCTCGGAGGATTATTGGGTGTCTTCGATGGGCCGGATCTATCTCGGCCGATCGCCTGGGCCCGACACGGAAGGGTTCGATTTCCACATCCCGCGGCATCGCGGAGACATATTCTATGAGGTCAAAGCCCACACCGGTGATCCCGGCTACGTTGATCTCGAGCGCTCACAAATCATGGCGGCGGCGGCAATCGCGGCCGCAAGAGGCGGAGCGCGTTGGAGCATCCTCTATGTGACCCATGTGCGCGATCCCGACCTCATCGCAGTCCACGAGCTTCCCAATCCTTACGATCGGGACGGGGCGAAATATTTCCGCGAAAAGCAGAAGGGAGGAGTCCGTTTGGTTATTCAGCGCCGCTGAAGCAGAGGTGTTGCACAGGCTGATTCGCGATAATTCGGAACCGCTCGACGTCGGCATTGGAACGGCTGCATGTGCGCCACATTCAGGTCCGGAGCTCAAGGTCGACGGCAGTGAAGCTGTCGGTTGCTGCGTCCTGGTAGAGGGCATCAAGTGATGGGCCCATCGCCTCAAGCGCGGCAATGCGCTGCACCATCTGCCGGAGCCATCGGCGCTCATCGTCGCTCAGAGGGCTTCCGTTGCGGCGATCGGCCTGACGATAGCCGAGCCATTTCTTGAGCACCGGATAACCGCCCAGCTGGTAGAGCCAGACGGCTTCGGGAACGTGAGCCAGGTAGGTATGGTCGTTCAGGTAGAGGTCGCCCGTCTGCTCGCCCCAGGCATCCCATCCAGCCCCCGCCTGTTCGTCCTCGAGGAACGGGCGCGGCTTCCATCTTCCCTTGCCGCCACCCCAGTACGTCACAGTGATTTGCAAGTCGCCAGCGGTAACCGTGCCGCCGTCCGCTCGACGGAGCTGGGCGAGATGCTTGGCCCGCTCTGGCGAGAGCACCGCTTCAATGATGTCACGTGCGTCTCGGTTGGCGTCGAGCAATCGAACAACCTTTTCGCCAGCCCTCACGAGGTTG
>DATMHD010000034.1:0-6078 GCA_035555075.1 Sphingomicrobium sp.
CGGCAAGTAGTTGCTGCAGGCCGTCCTGCACCGCGCCCTGGAGCGCATCGCCGCGAAGGCTCTCGCCATGCATCTTGCGGATCAGATTCGGCGGAACCTTGCCGGGACGGAAGCCGGGCATCCGGATCTGCGGCGCGATGCGCTTAACTTCCTGTTCGACCCGCGCTTCGATGTCCTCCGCGGGAATGGTCAGCATGAAAGCGCGCTTCAGGCCTTCGTTCTGGGTCTCGACAGTCTTGATGGTCACTGGTCCGTATCCTGAAATTCTATCGCTTGGCGGGCGGCGATCCTTAAGGCCTGCCGATGCCCATGCGTCGGCAAGTCCTTCAGGACAGCCTGCGCGTGGACATGGTGCGCGCGGAGGGACTTGAACCCACACATCTTTCGATACTGGAACCTAAATCCAGCGCGTCTACCAGTTCCGCCACGCGCGCGCGGCCCAAGAAGCCGCGGCCTATAGCAAGGATCGGCGACCGGGCAACCCGGATAACCGGAAACCCTCGTCAAGGAGCAAGCGTTCGGCTGCAAAAGGAGTCGTTCGATGAGCCAGAATCCAACAATTCCCGAAGAACCCTCGCCCTCGCCGCCCGCACCGCAACCAGCCCAGCCAGGCCAGCCGACGCACGCACCTTCCGAAGAACCGGGGACTACGCCCAACATCGATGTGCCATCGCCGCCTTCACCAGGGACCCAGCCACCAGCAACGCCTATCTCGCCCGTCGGCTGACCCGCCCCGGCGCCACCGGCGATGAAGAAGACCCGCGATCTTAGGCGCTTAACGGGCCGGGCATGAAACTCCGGGAACCTCGGGCAGGCAGTGGCCGTCACTCGAGCCACGCGCGAGCGGAAGACCGATCATGGCTGCAAGCGTCGGGAGGATGTCGGTCGTTTCCGCCGAACGCTCGACGGTCGAGCCCTGTGTTCCCGGACGCCAGAAGATGATCGGGACGCGCCGGTCATAGTCCCACACCGAACCGTGGGTCGCAACCGAGCGGCTGGTATCCCAAATCGGAGTGATGTTCGGCTTCAGAATCACGAAGAAATCGCCCGACCGCGCCGGATAATAGCTCGCCCGTGCCCGTTCGATGAGGCTCCAGCGGACGGGATCGCCCGTCGGGATCGGCGTCGAGGCGATCTGGCTCTGGGTAAAGACAGCCTCGACCTGGGGATGCCCCCGGTAGGCGGCCACGGCGGCGGAAAGCAGCCGCTGCCGGTCCGCCCTGGAGAGGCTCTGGTCGATCCACATGTCGCCGGACGCGCCGTCGCCAAGGAGACCAGGCCCCTTAAGCCCAAGCTTGGCTGTCAATTCCTTCCCCATGGCCGCGGGGCTTAGCGACCGATCGACGCGCGCGGCGCCGGGAACGCCGTTCAGGCGCTCGCGCTCGGGAATGTCCTTGCCGCCGTGATCCGCGGTCAGCGCCACTGCATAGTCGATGCCGCGGCGGTCGAGGAGCTGCAGGAAGTCGCCAAGCTCGCGGTCGAGTTCGAGGAGCTGGAGGCACATTTCCTGCCCGCCCGGGCCATAGGTGTGACCGACATAATCGGTCGCAGAAAGACTGATGGCGAGGAGATCGGTGTCGCCGCGCCGGCCAAGCTGCATTTCATCGAGGAGACCCGCTGCAAGCGCGAGCGTATCTCCGTCGAATTCAGGCGATATGCGGAAGGCGGCGAGGTCACCGGCAGCGCGCCCAAGCTGCCCGGAGCCGACCGTCTTTCCGCCACCCTCGACCTGGATCGGTCTTGCCTTCCCCTGGCAGAAAGCAGGAGACTCGAGCGGGGGCCGCGGCTGCGCGAGCGCTGCTGCAAGGGCTGCCCTGAACTTCGGAACGATCTGCGGGACCGGCGCGGCTTCAAGGTCGGTCACGAACGTCTTCCCGTTCCAGTACCAGCGCTGGTCGACCACATGTCCAGTCATCATCACTGCTGCGCGGTCCTTGCCTGAAACGGCGACGCTCCTCGAACCAGGCGACCGAGCCTTGATGAGTTCGCCAAGCGTCGGCACCAGGAGATGCTTTGGCGACACCTTGTAGGTGATCGAGCTCGTACCGGGCTGGGTCTCGTCCTCGGCGCAATAGACGCTCTTGTCGGACCGCGAGATCGATTGGTCGATCCAGTTGTTGTTGACGATCCCGGTCCGCGCCGGGTGGTCGCCGGTAAGGATCGTCGAATGTCCCGGGCAGGTCTCCGTTGCCGCATGGCTCTGGAAGCCGTTGCGGAAGACCGTTCCCGATGCGAGGCGGGCAAGGCCGCCCGTGAAATGCGGCCGGTATTCGTCGAAAAGGTTCGCCGAGAACTGGTCGATCGAGATCACGACCAGAAGCTTTGGGGGCCGGGCCTGCGGCTGAGCGCCGGACTGGGATGCCAGCAGCGCCGCGACGGCGGCCAGAATGAACTTACGCATGCCCCTCCTCACCCTTCATTGGCGCTCGAAGACCTTGGCATCTACTCCGCGAGCTTTGCCCGCAGCCGCTCGTTGACGAGCTGCGGATTTGCCTTCCCCTGCATCGCCTTCATCGTCTGCCCGACAAAGAAGCCGAACAGCTGCTGCTTTCCGGCCTTGTAGTCGGCCACCTTGTCGGCGTTGGACGAAAGCACCTTGTCGATCTCGGCATCGATCGCACCCGTATCGCTTGTCTGCCTCAAGCCGCGCTTCTCGACGATCTCGCCAGCGCCTTCGCCGCTCTCGAGCATGATCTCGAACACCTGCTTGGCGATGGTGCCCGAGATCGTGCCATCAGCCACCAGTCCAAGAAGTTCCGCGGCCCGGAGCGGCGTCACCGGGCTGTTCTCGATGCTCTCGCCGCGGCGGTTGAGCGCGCCAAACAGTTCCGCAACGACCCAGTTGGCCCCCTGCTTGGGCTCAGCCCCTGCATCGATCAACGCGTCGAACCAGCGCGCGGTCTCGACCTCGGCAGTCAAGACGCTGGCGTTGTAAGGAGTTATGCCAAGGTCTTCGTAGCGCCGCCGCTTGGCGTCGGGGAGCTCGGGAAGCGAGCCCCGGCACTCCTCCAGGAACTGCTCGTCGAGTTCCAGAGGCAAGAGATCGGGATCGGGGAAATAGCGGTAATCGTGCGCATCTTCCTTGGATCTCAGGGACCGCGTTACGCCCTTGTCAGGATCGAAGAGCCGCGTTTCCTGAGCGACCTCGCCGCCACTTTCGATGAGTTCGACCTGCCGTTTTGCCTCATGCTCGACAACGGCCATCACGAAGCGGACGGAATTGACGTTCTTGGTCTCGGTCCTCGTTCAAAGCTCGCCGCCGGGCTTCCTCACGCTGACGTTCACGTCCGCGCGCATCGACCCTTCTTCCATGTTTCCGTCGCACGAACCGACGTAGCGAAGGATCGCCCTTAGTTTCCTAAGATACGCGCCGGCTTCCGCAGGACTCCTCATGTCGGGCCGCGACACGATCTCCATCAGCGCGACGCCGCAGCGATTGAGATCGACGTAGCTCATCGTCGGATGCTGGTCGTGCATGAGCTTGCCTGCATCCTGCTCGACGTGGATGCGCTCGATGCCGATGCGCTTCGCGCTCGCCTCGTCCTTCTCGTCGGCAAGGATCTCCAGCTCGCCCTCGCCGACCAGCGGATGGTAGAGCTGGCTGATCTGATAACCCTGCGGAAGATCGGCGTAGAAGTAGTTCTTCCGGTCGAAGCGGCTCCACGCATTGATCCTCGCATCGAGCGCCATGCCGGTGCGTACCGCCTGGCGGATGCACTCCCTGTTGGGAACGGGAAGCATCCCTGGCATGGCGGCGTCCACCAGGCTCACCTGCGTGTTGGGCTCAGCCCCGAACGCGGTCGCGGCGCCCGAGAAGAGCTTGGCCTTGCTCGCGGTGATCTGCGCGTGGACTTCAAGGCCAATGATGACCTCCCACTCGCCCGTCTCGCCCTTGATCCGGAAAGGTGCGCCAGCGTCCCCCATCATTACCACCATTTTTCCGGGCGCGCGGCAAAGCCCGCCCGTTCCTCGATCGCAAGACCCGCGTTCAGCACCGTCTGTTCCTCGAGCGCGTTACCGATGAGATGGAGGCCAAGAGGCAGGCCGCTTCCATCCAGCCCACCAGGCACACTCATCGCGGGCAATCCGGCAAGGCTTGCGGGAACCGCAAAGACGTCGTTGAGGTACATCGCCAGCGGATCCGTCGTCTCGCCGATCCCGAACGCAGCCGAGGGAGCAGTCGGCGTCAGGATGACGTCGCACGCTTCGAAGGCTCGCGCAAAATCCTGCTTGATCAGCGCTCTCACCTTCTGCGCCTTGGTGAAATAGGCGTCGTAGAAGCCCGCCGAGAGGACATAGGTGCCGATCATCACACGGCGCTTCACTTCGGCTCCAAAGCCTTCCGCACGGGTCGCCGAATACATGCCATCGAGACCGTCACCGCCACTGACCCTGAGCCCGTACCGGACGCCATCGTAGCGAGCGAGGTTCGAGGAAGCCTCGGCCGGAGCGATGATATAATAAGTGGGAAGCGCATATTTGGTATGGGGCAAGCTGATCTCGACCGGCGTCGCGCCTGCATCCTTCAACCACTCGATGCCCTGATCCCACAAGGCATTGATCTCTGAAGGAACGCCCTCGATCCGGTACTCCTTGGGAATGCCGACGCGCTTACCCTTGAGATCGCTGGACAATCCGGCTTCCCAACGCGGCACCGGAAGGTCAAGCGACGTCGAATCCCTGGGGTCGAAACCTGTCATTGCCTCAAGAAGGATCGCGCAGTCCCTCACCGTCTTCGCCATCGGACCAGCCTGGTCGAGGGAGCTTGCGAAGGCGACGACGCCCCAGCGCGAGCAGCGGCCATAGGTCGGCTTGATACCGCAAATGCCGGTGAAGGCCGCGGGCTGCCGGATCGAGCCGCCGGTGTCCGTTCCGGTCACTCCAGGCGCGATATCCGCAGCGACAGCAGCCGCCGACCCGCCCGAGGACCCTCCCGGCGTCAGGGCGACGTTGCTCCCCTTCCGGCGCCACGGACTGATGACGGGTCCGTAAGCGCTGGTCTCGTTCGACGAGCCCATTGCGAACTCATCCATGTTGAGTTTGCCGAGCATGCCGGCCCCGGCCCTTCGAAGATTGGCCGTAACCGTGCTTTCGTATGGCGGCCGGAAGCCCTTGAGGATCTTGCTTCCGGCGGTCGTGTCGATGCCCCTCGTCGCGAACAGGTCCTTGATGCCAAGGGGGATACCAGCGAGCGATGGAAGATCGCCGCGCGCGCGCGCCTCGTCCGCCGATGCTGCGGCAGCAAGCGCGTCCTCGGGCGTCGTGACCGTAAAGGCGTTCAGGAGCTTCGCGCCCGCAACCGCGGCATTGAAGCCCTCTGCGATCTCCCGCGCGCTGAACTCGCCCGAGCGGAGGCCGCTGCGCAGCTCGGCGATCGTCTTTTTCGTCAGCTCGATCATTCGATCACCTTGGGGACGGCAAAGAACCCATGCTGTGCGTCAGGCGCGTTCTCGAGCACTTCCTCGCGGATGTTGCCGTCATCGACGACATCGTCCCGCAGGCGAAGCTTCTGGTCGATCACCGCAGTCAGCGGCTCGACACCGTCGGTGTCGACCTCGCCAAGCTGTTCGACCCAGCCAAGGATGTTGTTGAGCTCGGGCACGAGACGCTCGATCTCTTCTTCGCTCATCGCGATGCGCGCGAGCTTGGCGATGTGCCGGACCTGTTCGGATGAAACTGACATTGCGGGGGGCGGATAGCGGCGGGGGCAAGGAGCGGCAAGCGCGCAAGGAGGTCATTGGAGAGGCGTTCAATTGCACCGATGGGCAAAGACGCTAGTCTCGCTTGCTCGGAAGCAGTGCTTGAGGGGGCGAATGCGCCGTGATTCCGCACGTGATTGTAATCGACGATTTCCTTAAAAATCCGGATGTGGTCCGCGAGAAGGCACTCGGGTTCACCTACATGGTCGAAGGTCGATATCCCGGCCTCAACTCGGTCGAGAAGATCAATATCGACGGTCTCGAGAAGACCGTTTCGCACCTTGTCTACGAACCGGTTCGCGCACCCTGGACGAGGGATTTCTCGCACGGAAGCTGCCGCGTCTCGCTAGCCTCGGACAATGATAAGCCCGCAAGGATC
>DATMHD010000035.1:0-4041 GCA_035555075.1 Sphingomicrobium sp.
GCATCGACCTTGGAACGACCGAGCGTCTCGCTGCCCTCGCGCCGGACCGCCTTCTGGTTTCAGAATCCGGGATTGGCTCGCGAAGGGACATCGAGCGCCTTTCGGCCCTGGTCGACGGGTTCCTGATCGGCTCGTCGCTGATGCGTGCCGATGAACCCGCGCAGGCGGCCCGGGAATTCATGTTCGGCCGAACAAAGCTGTGCGGGCTGAATAGCGGCGCTGCCCTCTGCGCCGCCCGGCCAGCGGCATTTGCGGGTTTCGTGTTCGTGCCGGGCAGCCCCCGCCACGTCACGGCACAGGAAGCCGCGCCGCTGGCCGGACTCGCGCGAAGATCAGGCATGCTTCCGGTCGGAATATTCGCTGATGCGCCGCTTCCGATCGTTGCCGACGTTGCGACGATCATGAATCTTCATGCCGTCCAGCTGCATGGCCATGAAGGCATCGAATATGTGAGGTCACTGAAACGACAGTTGCCGGAGGGGTGCGAGATCTGGACCGCGCTTAGTGTGGGTCGAGAGGTACTTGCGAACCGCGGCGGCGATCGCCTGGTCTTCGACAATGCGAGCGGCGGAAGCGGAAAAAGTTTCAACTGGTCCCTGATCCAGGATCATCCGGACCTTCAAACGGCGCTTGTTGCAGGCGGGATCGGAGCCCATAACGCAAGGGCCGCCCGCGCGCTCGGTGCCTACGCGATCGATGTCGGTTCGATGGTCGATGCTCGCCCCGGAATGAAGTCGGCCCAGAAGATCGCAGAGTTGTTCGAGCACCTGCGGCCTTCTGATCGGCGGGCGGTACGCGAATGCGTCTGAGCGGCCGCTTCGGACGCTTTGGTGGCTGCTACGTCCCCGAGATCCTCGTTCCGGCACTCGAGGAACTCGAAGCCGCGTTCCTCGACGCTCAGGAGGATGTCTCCTTCAGGGAGGAGCTAAATCGGCTCCTCAAGGACTATGCGGGCCGGCCAACACCCCTCACCCGCTGCCGCAACCTTCCCGGCAACATCTTCCTCAAACGCGAGGACCTGCTCCACGGCGGCGCCCACAAGACCAATCAGGTGCTTGGCCAGGGTCTTCTTGCGAAGCGGATGGGGAAAACCCGGCTGATCGCCGAGACAGGCGCTGGCCAGCACGGTGTCGCGACGGCCATTGTCGGAGCTCTGCTCGGCTTCGAGACCATCATTTACATGGGCGCGGAAGACGTCGAGCGGCAGCAGCTCAACGTCTTCCGGATGCAGCTCATGGGTGCCCGCGTCGTACCGGTCGAGAGCGGTGGCCGGACTCTGAAGGATGCGATCAACGAGGCGCTGCGTGACTGGTCGGCAAGCTTCGAGACCACCCATTACCTCCTCGGGACCGCGGCCGGACCCCATCCGTTCCCTACGATCGTTCGCGAGTTTCAGCGCGTGATCGGGCAGGAGGCGCGCCTGCAGATGATTGAACAGCTGGGGCGGCTGCCCGATGCGGTCATCGCCTGCGTCGGCGGGGGGTCCAACGCCATTGGACTGTTTGCAGATTTCCTTGCCGATGATGTCCGCCTGGTCGGGGTTGAAGCCGCAGGGAGGGGCCTTGGGAGCCACGAGCATGGCGCGACGCTCCTTCGGGGAAGCCCGGGGATTCTTCACGGCGCCGAGACCTACCTGTTGCAGGACACGGACGGCCAGGTCACGGACACCTGGTCGGTCTCGGCAGGGCTCGACTATCCGGCAGTGGGCCCTCAGCATGCCTATTTGAAGGACAGTGGCCGGGCTCAATATGTCGGGGCAACCGACGATGAGGCACTGCGGGCGTTCCGCGCCCTTGCCGAGAAGGAAGGAATTCTCTGCGCGTTCGAATCGGCACATGCGCTCGCCCATGGGCTGAAGCTTGCCGGCGACGAGCCGGAGAGCATCATCCTCGTTGGCCTTTCAGGCCGTGGGGACAAGGACGTGGCCCAGGCCCGTACTCTCGTGGGGCCCGCTGCATGAGCCGCTATGAAGCGATGTTCGAACGGCTGAGCGGCGAAGGCGCCTTCGGCGCGTTCCTGATGCTGGGAGATCCCGACCTCGAAACCAGTGCGAAGCTCCTCGACGCCGTCGTTGAAGGAGGCGCGGACATGATCGAAGTCGGCATTCCCTTCTCTGACCCGGTTGCCGACGGCCCGGTCATCCAAGCCGCTGCGCAGCGCGCACTTGCCGCTGGAGTGAGCGTCACCGACTGCTTGCGCCTCCTTCGCGGCTTCCGCGCGCGACATCCAGAGACGCCGGTCGGAATTCTCACTTATGCGAACATCGTCATGGCTCGTGGAGGGTTCATGCGCGATGCGGCCGAGGCCGGTGCCGACAGCCTTCTCATCGCCGATGTCCCTTCGCTCGAAGCAGAGCCGTTCGGCCGGCAGATGTTGCAGGCAGGGATCGAACCTGTGCTCATTGCCGCCCGGAATACGCCCGCTGAGGCTCTCGAGCGCATCGCGCGCCTTTCCAAGGCCTATACCTATTGCGTCAGCCGGGTCGGGATCACCGGGACCCATGCGGGCGGGGAGTTCGACTCGGGGCTGGTCCACCGGGTCCGGAACGCGGGCGCTCCGCCCCCGGTGTTCGGTTTTGGGATTTCCAGCCCCGCGCATGTCCGCGCTGCCCTCGCGGCAGGGGCAAAAGGCGTGATTTGCGGCTCTGCCATCGTCGAGTGCGCGGCACGTGGCGGAGACGTTACGGAGCTGGTACGATCCTTGAAGGCGGCAACGCGGGAACGACTCGGTGCCGCAATGAATTGAATCCGTCGTCTAAGGAGACGAATTCATGGCTGCGCGTCCTATCTGGCGAGGGCAAATCCGCCTCGCCTTGGTCTCGATCCCGGTCGAGCTCTACCCGGCAACGCGAAGCGGGGCCCAAATCCAGTTCCATCAGGTCCACGAGCCGACCGGCAAGAGGATCAAATATGAAAAGGTGGTTCCGGGCGTCGGTCCCGTCGACAAGGACGAGATCGTCAAAGGCTACGAGGTCTCCAAGGGTCATTACATCCTCCTCGACCCGGAGGAGATCGAGAGCGTCAAGCTCGAAAGCCGCAAGACCCTGGATCTCGTCGAGTTCGTCGACGACGACGGCATCGACCCGATGTATTTCGACAAGCCTTATTATGTCGTCCCTGCCGACGACCTCGCTGAAGAGGCCTATGTCGTCCTTCGGGACGCATTGAAGGCCGCGAACAAGGTCGGCGTGGGGCAGCTTGCAATGCGCGGCCAGGAATATGTCGTTTCGCTGAAGCCCTTCGATCGAGGGCTGATGCTCGAGACGCTTCGCTATGCGGACGAGGTCAACAAGGCCTCGGGATTCTTCCGCGACATCGGCGATCACAAGCCGGATCCCGACCTTCTCGACATGGCTTCGATGCTCATCGAGCGAAAGGCCGGCGAGTTCGATCCGCGTGAATTCCACAACCGCTATGTCGATGCACTTCATCGCCTCATCGAGGAGAAGCAGAAGAAGAAGGGCGAGAGGATCATCGAGGATCCCGACGCCGGCGCAGGGCCGCCCAAGGGCGCGAACGTCATCGATCTGATGGCTGCGCTCAAGAAGAGCCTTGGCGACCAGAAGGCCGAAGGCGGCAAAGCCAAGAAGGCGGCCGCCAAGAAGGAAAGTGCGAAAAAGGCGCCGGCGCGCAAGAGAGCCTGATCCATGCCCCGCAAGGTCCCGCTCGATATTGAGACCTACAACAAGAAGCGCGATTTCTCGAAGACCAAGGAGCCGCGCGGCCGCAAGCTCAAGGGCAAGGGTGACAGTTTTGTCGTGCAGAAGCACGAGGCATCGAGGCTTCATTGGGACTTCCGGCTGGAGCTCGACGGCGTCCTCAAAAGCTGGGCGGTGCCCAAGGGGCCAAGCCTCGATCCGGGCGAAAACCGGCTCGCCATGCGCACCGAAGACCATCCGCTAGACTATGGCGACTTTGAAGGCACCATTCCTCGAGGAGAGTATGGCGGCGGTACAGTGATGCTCTGGGACCAGGGTCGCTGGATTCCGGATCCTCGCAAGGACCCCAGCAAGACGATCGAGGAAGGGCATCTCCACTTCAC
>DATMHD010000036.1:0-4883 GCA_035555075.1 Sphingomicrobium sp.
CCGCGTGCAGCACCAACGACAACGCCAACAACACCATCAACGTCCATGAGAATCTCACGACGACGGACATGAACACGACGACGACGACGACCAACACGACGACTACGACGACCAACAACGCGATGTAATCGTCTTGACGCCTCCCGTTCGGGGGGCGTTGGCTTTTCAAGAGGCTGCCGGTACTTGCCGGCGGCCTCTTTTTTGTCTCAGCTGGAGTTTACCATGCGCGTCCCGCTCCTATTCGCCGCTGCGCTCGCTCTTTCGGCATGCGGGAACAACGATCAGAAGGACAATACGCAAAACGTCGACGAGAACCTCACCGCGGAGAATATCGTCTCCAACGACGTGACTGCGATCGACGCCGTAACCGGAGACGCTGCCAACATGGCCGCGGATGTCGACATGAACTATGGCAATATCGACGAGAATGGCACGGCAGTCCCTTCGGACGAACCACGCAAGATCAGCAGTCCAGCGCCAAGGAAGCAGCGCGAGGCAACGCTGAGCGCGGCGCCCGAACCACAGACCACCACCGCCAACAGCGAGTGACCTAGGCCAGGCCCACGACCTTGTGGGCCTGGAGCGACAGTCGCCACTTGGGCCGTTCCATTGCGAGGGCGATCGCCGCCTTCTGCGCTTCGCCGCGCGCTTCGCAATCCATCGGCTGCACCAGAAAATGCTCGAACGCCCATGCTTCGAGCTCCACTGGATCGATGCCCTCCTGGGGCCACACGAGCTTCAGCTCGTCCCCGCTTCGCTGGACGACCCGGGTCCCGGCCTTTGGGCTCACGCAGATCCAGTCGATGCCTCGCACAGCGAGAAGTGTTCCATTGGTCTCGACCGCGACACGGAAGCCTTGCTGATGAAGCGCTTCAACGAGGGTTTCGTCCAGCTGCAGCATGGGTTCCCCCCCGGTGATCACGACAAGTCGGCGCTCGGTTCCGCTACCCCACATTGCCGAGACGTGGGCCGCAAGATCCCCGGCGGACGTGAACTTGCCGCCGTTCGCGCCGTCCGTCCCGACGAAATCCGTGTCACAGAAGCGGCATTGTGCGCTGCTCCTGTCCTCCTCCCTCCCGGACCAAAGATTGCAGCCCGCGAAACGCAGGAACACGGCGCGGCTGCCGGCCTGAACCCCTTCGCCCTGAAGGGTCAGAAAGCATTCCTTGACGGCGTAGGTCATGCGTAGACCGTCGGATCCGCAATTCCGGCGTCGGCAAATCCCTTGGCGCGCAACCGGCATGCGTCGCACTTCCCGCAATGCCGCCCATCGGTAAGCGGGTCATAGCAGCTGTGGCTGAGGCCAGCGTCGAGGCCGAGGCGTTGCGCCTCCCGGGCAATGTCCGCCTTGGTCATGTTCTGGAGCGGCGCATGGATCGCGATCCGACTGCCTTCGACTCCGGCCTTGGTCGCCAGATTCGCCATTCTTTCAAACTCGTCGATGAACTCGGGCCGGCAATCGGGATAACCTGAATAGTCGAGCGCATTGACCCCGATGAAAATGTCCTTCGAACCGCTTGCTTCGGCGAGGCCAAGAGCAAGGCTTAGAAAGATCGTGTTGCGCGCGGGAACGTAGGTGACTGGAATGCCGGTCCCCACCCCCGACTTTGGAACCTCGATGTCGCTCGTCAGCGCCGAGCCCCCAAACGCCCGCAGATCGAGTGGCAGCAGGATGTGCCGGTCGGCAAGCCTCTCCGCGATCGCGCGGGCCGCCTCGAGTTCGATCCTGTGCCGCTGATTATAGTCGATCGTCAGCGCCGCAACGCAGAAGCCGCGCTCGCGCGCAATCGCGGCAGTGACCATCGAGTCGAGACCGCCTGAAAGGAGGACCACAGCAATTGTCACAGCTTGATGCCCAATCGCGCCGCGGCCGCGAACCAGAAGGCGTAAAGGGCCAAAGTCCCAGCGGTCACGATCGCAATGCTGAGCCAGAAGCCGAAATTGGAGCGGAGGAGAATTGGCAGTGCAACGAACAGCGGCACGGACGGAACAAAGAACCAGATCGTGCTGACCGAGAGCTCGGCCACCCGTCCAGGATCGCGCGTGTCCCGAAAGAGCCAGATCATCGCAAGAAGCGATGTCAGCGGAAGCGAAGCGACCAGGCCGCCCCAGCCGGGATAGCGACGGGCTATCTCCGATACTGCAGCGACAATCGCTCCTGAAAGCGCAGCCTTGATAAAGAGGTAGAACACGCGCCGCCATGTAGAGTGGGCGCACACACAAAAGAAGGGCCGCCAGTCTTTCGACGGGCGGCCCAGGTATCGGGCACACCTGCCCGATTGGGAGGAAAGCGTGCCAAATCCGGCACAATCATCCCCTTAGAGCAAGATGGTTAAACGAGGCCTTAATGACGTGTCGCGGCACTATTCTTCGCGCAATCGTCGACGCGGCGCGCCTGAAGGACATAGTTGAACGGAAGGCCGCCGGAGATCCCTTGGGTGCTGATCCTCAGCGATCGCGGCGTCAGCACGTCGATCTGGCTATGCCCAAAGCCCGCGCCCGCGCAGCTGTAGTCGATCTCGGTCGAGCTGCCCGCATCCTTCAGCACCCGGGACGTGCAACTGCTCGAGCGGTGTTCAAAGCGCGCGAGCGACGCAATATCGCCGACGCACCGGCGGATGGGAATGTGCGCCCCGGGGGCCCCGCTGATTTCCCAAAGCCCGGGCTGGACCTGCGCAAGCACGGAGGCGTGCGCAGCTGCAAAGGCCGCGCAGGCCGCGGCAAATCCGCCTGCCATCAGTGCTCGTGTCCGCATCGGCCTCATCACATCACGTTTAGCACGGGACCGTTAACGAGGTGAAATGACAAACGAGGGATCGACCTAGCTGAATTCGCTCGGCTGGATTGCAAAGCTCGAGGAACAGAAGGCGCAGTCGACCCGGATCAGCCCGTCGTCACCAACCATCGCCTCGCGCTCATCGGCGGGGAAACGTGCGATGACCGAGCGGACGTAATCGGGGTCGCACCGGCACCCGCGGCCAAGCTTCATTGCCGGAAGCGTGCGCACTTCCTCTTCCTCGTGGAACAGACGCCAGATAAGATCGTCGAGGGCCAGCGTAGGATCGGTCAGTTCCTTGGGCTTCACCGAACCGCCAAGGATCGCCACATGCGGCCAGTCCGGATGGTCGAGCCTGGTGTGAAGCCGCTCGCGGCCCTCCTCGCCCTCGGGGAGGTGCTGGAGGAGAAGGCCACCTGAAAACCAGTGGTTGTTCCGCTTCTCGGCAGCGAGGCGAACGAGGCTCGGAATTTGCTCCGACTGGGCGAAATAGCTCTGCGCCGCTTCGGCAAGGTTCTTCCCCTCGAGGGGAACGATGCCCTGGTATCGCTCCTTTGCAACAGGTTGGTCGAAGGTGATTGCAAGATAGCCCTCGCCGAACAGCTCCTTGAGACCGGGATCCACGCTTGCATCCGCAAGCCTCTCGGCGTCGTGGCGGACATAACCCCTCAGTTCGCCTCCGAGATAATCGCAGACCATGAGGTCGATGATACCGCCCTGCGTCTGCGCCTGGAGCGTCAGCTGGCCTTCGGACTCCTTGAGGAGCGAGCCGAGCAGAGCTGTCAGCGTCAGCGCCTCGGCGAGCAGCTTCTCGATGACCGGAGGATAATTGTGACTGGCGAGAACCTCGTCGATCACAGGTCCAAGGCGGGCGATCCGGCCGCGCGCGTTACGCGAGGGGATCGCGACGCCGAGCGCGACGTCGATGTAAAGCTCGGATGTGGGCATTGGACGAAGATAGGGTCAGTTACCGCGCGCGACAACCAACCCGCCGCTTGCCAAAGGCAGTCCCTCAGGCAGCTTCAGCGGGCAACTCATATTCAGCAGCCGCCGCCGACAACGTGTCGACGAACTCACGGATATGCTCTTCCTCGATCGTCAGCGGCGGGAGCACGCGCATGACATTGTCGCCGGCTGCGACCGCAAGCAGGCCCTTGGTGCGAAGGTAATTCACAAAGGCGCGACTGTCGGCCTTCATGCGGATCCCGAGCATCAGACCGACGCCGCGAACGCGTTCGAAAAGCTGGTCATGGTTGGGGATCATCTGTTCGACCGCCGAGCGCAGGCGTTCGCCCTTCTGCCGCACCGAAGCTAGAAATTCCTCATTGGCGACGACATCGAAGACGGCCTGTCCCGCAGCCATTGCCAGAGGATTGCCGCCATAGGTCGATCCGTGCGTCCCGATGACCATTCCGGCAGCGGCCTTTTCGCTGGCGAGGCATGCTCCCATCGGGAAGCCGCCGCCAATGCCCTTGGCCGACGCCATGATGTCCGGAACGACGTTATAATGCTGATAGGCATAGAGCTCGCCGGTCCTTCCAACGCCGCACTGGACCTCGTCGAACACCAGCATGAGGTCGTGCTCGTCGCAGGCAGCACGAAGGCCCGAGAGGAATTCGTGCGTCCCGGGACGGATCCCGCCCTCCCCCTGGATCGGCTCGAGGAGGAAGCCTGCCGTATTCTCGTCAATTGCGGCGAGCGCCGCGTCCAGATTGTTGAACTCGACCACCTTGAAGCCAGGAAGAAGGGGCGCGAACCCGTCGATCATCTTTGCCTGATCGGTCGCGCTGATCGCGCCCATGGTGCGCCCGTGGAAGGCATTCGAGAAAGTGATGAGGTCGTGCTTTTGGGGATTGCCTTTGGCGTAATGATAGCGCCGCGCCGTCTTGATGGCGCATTCAACGGCCTCGACGCCCGAATTCGTGAAGAACACCGTGTCGGCAAAAGTAAGATCGCACAGGCGCTGCGCGAAGGCCTCCCCCTGGGGCGAACCATAGAGGTTCGACACATGGATGAGGGTCGCCGCCTGGTCCTGGATCGCCTTGGTGAGGTGCGGATGCCCGTGACCAAGAATGTTCACCGCGATGCCAGCTGCAAAATCGAGGTA
>DATMHD010000037.1:0-4963 GCA_035555075.1 Sphingomicrobium sp.
CGGGGGGTCGTCCGTCTCCCTCTCACACGGCTTCCAATCCGAGGCCGGGGAGAGGGGGATCCGATCATGACCAATTGCCGCTTCACGACATCGATTTTATCCGCGCTGCTTCTTGGCATAGCTTACGAGCCAGCCGCAGCAAACGCCCAGCCGGCCGAGTTCCAGCTGGTGATGCCCGCAATGCCGCTGGGCGATGCGCTTCGTCAGCTTGCGCGGCTCAGCGGACGCAATCTTGTCGTCGACGATGAACTTGTGGCCGGCCGTCTGTCACCTGCCGTTTCAGGGCGCCTCAGCGCGGACCGTGCGCTCCAGCAGCTTCTTGCAGGTAGCGGGCTGTCGGGCCGGCTCGTTGGCGAGACGATCATCATTACGCGCGTCCGGACTGGCGATCCACAGCCCGCCGAGATCATCGTCACCGGATCGCACGTGCGCGGCGCGCCTTCGACCTCGCAGGTCATCACTCTTGGGCGGCGGCAGATCGAGCAGTCGGGCTCAACCTCGGTCGAGGAGTTCATGCGCAGGCTCCCGCAGAATCTTTCCGCCGGAGTGGCCCAGGAGAATTTCGGGGTCCCCGGAACCGGCCAGGACATCACCCAGAACGGTGCCGGCATCAATCTTCGGGGGCTCGGCCAGCGCGCGACGCTGGTGCTGGTCAACGGCCGCCGGATTGCACCAAGTGATTCCGGCGCCTTTGTGGATGTGTCGCTGATCCCTGTCACCGCGCTCGAGCGGGTCGAGGTCCTGACCGACGGTGCCTCGGCGATCTACGGATCCGACGCGGTCGGCGGCGTCGTCAATTTCATCCTCCGAAATGACTTCAGCGGGGTCGAACCCATGGTCCAGGTCGGGACCACCAGCCGGGGCGGCGGAAAGCAGGTGCTGGCCGGTCTTACGGCCGGCCATAGCTGGTCGGGAGGACGGGCCCTCCTGTCCTATGAATATCGCGACCAGGATCCGGTCAGGGCCGCCGACCGGGATTTCACGATCAATCTTCCGGCAGATTGGTACCTCATGCCACGCGAAAAGCGGCATAGTCTCTATGGGACTCTCCGCCAGGACCTCACCCCCAATCTCACGCTCGATCTTTCGGGCCTGTTCGCGAACCGCAAGACGAACCGCACCTTCTTCGATGCGACGCAGATCGCCATCAACGCGGATGCTGATGCGAGATCCGTGGGGAGCACTGCCGCGCTGCAACTGAAGCCCGGAGGCTCGTGGCTCATTGAAGCGAGCGGCAGCTATTTCCGGTCCCGGACCAGAGAACAGGAGACGCAGCGAGGCGCGCTGTTCAATCGGTCCAACACGCTGAACTCGTTCACCGAAGGCGCTTTCAAGGCCGACGGCAATATTATCGACCTGCCTGGCGGTGCTTTGAAGCTCGCATTCGGCGCTGGCGTCCGGCGCGAGCATTTCGAAAGCCTCTTCGGAACCAAGGTCAACGCTCCAACGACAGTCGATGCTTCGCGAACCGTCAGCTCCGCGTACGGAGAACTCAGCCTTCCACTCTTCAGCGCATCGAACCGGCGCGCCGGATTCGAGCAGCTGATCCTCACTGCGGCGGGCCGCTTCGAGCATTACGAAGGCGTCGGATCGACATTCAATCCCAAGTTCGGACTTCGCTGGTCGCCTGTTGCCGGAGTGGCGCTCCGAAGCTCGTACGGCACGTCGTTCCGTGCGCCGCTCCTCTCGGAGAGCTTCGGTTATTATAATGTCTTTCTGCTTCCGGTGAGGGTCCTTTACCAGAATCCGGCGCTCGCCACTCCAGGCGTCGGCGCGGCGCTCGTTGGCAGCAACCCCAATGTCCGGCCGGAGAGGTCGAAGAGTCTGTCGCTTGGTCTTGATGTCGCGCCCGTGTCGGTGCCGCACCTCCGGTTCAGCGCGAACTACTACCGGATCGATTTCACCAACCGGATTGCCGTTCCGAGCCCGAGCATCAATCTCATCGGCAATCCGGTCTTCGCACCGGTCGTCACCCTCAACCCCACTGCGTCTTCGGTCCTCGATCTCCTAAATGCCGCCAATCAGGTGCTGGACGTGTCTGGACCGGGGTTCACCGACGGCCACGCTAAAGCATCCGATGTGGTGGCTCTGGTCGACGTCCGGTTTTCCAATACTGCGAGAACCCGCACCAGCGGCCTCGACCTTCTTCTAAACTACGACCTCAAGTTCGGGTCGAATGATCTCCACCTCGAGCTCAATGCAAACAGGATCTTCCGCTTCGACAACAAGCTGACCAGCGCCAGTCCCTGGAACCACGTGCTCGATACGGCCTTCAATCCGGTGAGTTGGCGGGGACGGGGAGGTCTGTCCTGGACCCGCGGCGCGCTGACCGCCGTCACCTTCCTCAACTATACGGCAGGCTATGAGGACAAGCGGACGCTCACTGTCCGTCCGGTCCATTCGTTCACGACGCTGGACGCCGGCCTGGTATTGGACGGAACGGCGACGCACATGCCGTCGCTGAAGGGTCTTCGTGTGGCGCTCAACGCCCAGAACCTGTTCGATACCAAGCCGCCGCACCTCGCTCCCGAAGGAAGTTCGACCAAAGGCATCGGCTACGACCCGGTGAATGCCAACGGTCAGGGAAGGATCGTCTCGCTCCAGCTTCGGGGCTCCTGGTGAGCATGCCGGCGCGCTGGGTCGGAGCTGCGATTTCGATAGTGGCTCTGGCGTCATCAACTTGCTGCGGAGCGTCGGTCACCATCAGGGATCTCGTGGAACTGACGGATATCGACAGCCTCAGCATGTCCCCCGATGGCCGCTTCGCCGTGTTCCGGACCGAACGTGCCGACGTTTCCTCTAACAGCTACGTGCTGAGATGGCATTCGGTAGACCTCGCTGCAGGGACCGTTCGGGACATCGGAAGCGGCGGTGATCCCATCTATCTTGATCCGGGGTCGGTGCAGGCCGAAAAGCCTCTATGGTCGAGCGACAACCGGACGGTCATCTTCAGGGCGCTGATCGATGGACGCGTGGGCCTGTGGCGAGCCGACGTCGGCGGTCATGGCCTCGTTCCTCTCGTGAACGGGGAGGCCAATGTGATCACATATTCGAGCAGTCCCGATCGGGCCTCCATTCTCTATGAGGTGGGAGCGACCCGGGACCAGATCTCAAAGGCCGAGCGGAAGGAATATGATTCCGGGATCCTCGCCGATTCCTCTGTTGACCTCGGCCAGAACCTCTATCGCGGCGGGTCGATCGACGGACGGATGTCGAGCCAGCGGCTGGTCGGTTACTGGTTCGTTCGGGATGGACTGCTCTGGCGAAGCCCAAGACAGCAGCACCGGATCGACCTTGCGTCGGGAGGCGATGTCACGGTTGGTCCGCCCAAGGCGGTTCCAGCCTTTTCACTGCCGAGCTGGCCGCCACCATTGAGTGCGCTCAATGAAGGTGGCGACATGGCGGTCGCCAGCCAGAGCGACGGGAAACGGTCGCTCAAGGTCGCCTTCGCAAGTGGCAGGGAGGTCCGCTGCGACGATCCGGTCTGCGCGCTGGAAAGAGTTTCCTCCCTCGTTTGGCGGCCAGGATCGAACGACCTTCTCGTGACCTTCATCGACCGTGAAATGCGCCAGACGCTTCAGCTCTGGAACACCGACACGAACCGCTTGCGGAAGGTCGCGCAAGCGGAGGGCCTGCTGAGCGGCGGCCGTCGCGGCCAGGTGCCGTGCGCCGTTTCCAGCGCCGTCGCTCTTTGCGTTGCATCAGCGCCAGCGTCTCCTCCGAGGCTCGAGGCGATCGACCTTCAAACGCGCGCCCACAGCCCCCTTTACGATCCCAATCCCGAGCTGAGGTCTTCTTACCACCCGCGGGTGCAGTTTCTCCGCTGGAACATCGGCGATGGCCGGGACGCGACTGCAGTCCTGATGCTGCCCGACGGCGCCGGCAAGCCTGCTCCGCTCTACCTCAATTACTATACTTGCGAGGGCTTCCTTCGTGGCGGCGAAGGAAATGAGTGGCCGATGCCCCAATTGCTGGAAGCGGGTTACGCAATCGCCTGCATCAACTCGGTGCCGTTCACGCCGCCGCAGGACGCGGTGCTCAATTATCGCACTGGGCTTCTTGCTGTTCGATCATTGGTTGATCAGCTGTCGACAAGGAAGATCGTCGACCGCTCGAGGATCGCCATGGGCGGTCTCAGCTTTGGAAGTGAGGTCGCCTTCTGGGTGGCGGTTCATTCAAATCTGCTTTCCGCACTTTCGGTGACTTCGCCACAGCCGGAACCTGGAAGTTACTGGCTGAATTCCATGCCAGGGAGCGATATCCCTGCGACGACGCGGCGCGTGTGGGGCCATGGCGCCCCGGGTGAAACGAAACAGCGATGGAAGCTCCTCTCACCTGCCCTCAACGTCTCGAAGATCCGCATTCCGGTGCTGTTCCAGATGCCCGAGATGGAGGCACGGCGAGTTCCCGAACTTTATAACCGGCTGGCGGCGCAGGGCACGCCAACCGAACTCTATGCATTTCCCGACGAGCCGCACATCAAGGTTCAACCCCGTCATCGTCTGGCGGCCTATGAGCGCAATCTCGACTGGTTCCGGTACTGGCTGGAGGCCTATCGCGATCCGGATCCCTTGAAGGATGATCAGTATCGCCGCTGGGATCTTCTCAAGCGGCGGTGGCAGCAATCCCCCGCCACGAGCGAAGCCAGAGCTCCAGCGCAACCATCTCGCTGATCCTGAGCTGGACTTCGTCTGTCATCCATGCCTCGCTCTGGAGGGCCTCGTCGATCAGGGATGGGTTGACGATCGCGTGCTCCGCCAGCTCGCCCGAGGTCAGCAGCTCGCGCATCGTTTCCCGAAGCGCGGAAAAGGACCGGTAGAGCATTCCCTGGAGACTTCCCTTCATGCGGCGTTTGAGGATGCTGTCGGGGACGAGTCCTCGGAATGCGTCGCGGGCGACCGCGCGATCGCGGCCACCCCGCAGCCACAACCACGACGGGATTTGCATGCAGAGATCGAGAAGG
>DATMHD010000038.1:0-7646 GCA_035555075.1 Sphingomicrobium sp.
ATGCGGATATTCGATCGCCTCCTGACCGTTCTTGCGTCTGCCGAACATCGGGATGTTGTCCATCGGGCGCGGGCGATAGAGCCCATTGAGGGCGATGATGTCCTCCAGGAGCGAGTGCGGATATTCGATGGACTCCTGCCCGTTCTTGCGTCTGCCGAACATCGGGATGTTGTCCATTGGCCCGGGGCGGTAGAGCGGCACCAGCTCCGAAAGTGGACGGTCACCGATCACGACGCCCGCAGCATGCGTGGATGCGTGCCGCGGTAGACCCTCGAGCTTCATTGCAAGATCGAACAGGCGTTTGACGTCGGGATCCGATTTGTACTCCGCAGCAAGCTCGGACACGCCGTTCAACGAACGTTCGAGCGTCCAAGGGTCGGTTGGGTGGTTGGGAACGAGTTTGGCGAGCCGATCGACATGCCCGTAGCTCATCTGGAGGACCCTGCCCGTGTCCTTGAGCACCGCCCGGGCCTTCAGGCGCCCAAAAGTGATGATCTGCGCAACGCGGTCCCGGCCATATGTCTGCTGGACGTAGGCAATGACCTTGTCGCGGTGGGTTTCGCAAAAATCGATGTCGAAGTCCGGCATCGAGACGCGCTCGGGATTGAGGAAGCGCTCGAACAGCAGTCCAAGAGCGAGGGGATCAAGGTCCGTGATCGTCAGTGCCCAGGCGACGACGGAACCGGCACCCGAGCCGCGGCCAGGCCCGACGGGAATGTCGTTGGCCTTCGCCCATTTGATGAAGTCGGCGACAATCAGAAAGTAACCGGCAAAACCCATGCCAGTGATGATCCCGAGTTCATATTCGAGCCGTTCGCGATAGCGCTCCTGCTCGTCCGCCGCGCGGCCGGAGAGCCGTGCTGCGAGGCCGGCATGAGCGTCTGCCCGAAGCTGCTCGTCCTCATCCTCGCTCAGTCTTGGCAGGATGGGCCTTCGTTTGGGGGCCGCGACCGCGCACCGCCTTGCGATCACGGCAGTGTTGGCAAGTGCCTCCGGAAGATCGGCGAACAGCTCTTCCATGGCCTTACCGTCCTTGAGCCATGCGTCGGGAGAGGAACTTTGCCGGTCGGCACTTTCCACATAAGCGGAATTGGCGATGCACAGGAGTGCATCATGCGCGGCATGGAATGCCGGATCCGCATAGGAGGCAGGATTGGTGGCCACGAGCGGAAGATTGCGGGCATAAGCAAGATCGATGAGCGCGGTCTCGGCAGCTTCCTCGACGACGTCGCTCCGCCGCGAAAGTTCAATGTAGAGTCGCTCCGGGAAAATCGCCTGGAGCCTGTCGAGACAGGCTTCGGCCTTGAGTTGCTGCCCGTCCGCGATCAGCCGTGCAAGGGCGCCTTCCGCGCCGGCGGTAAGGGCAATCAGTCCCGTCGCAAGGCCGGCAAGGGTGCTGAAGCCGACATGCGGCTCCTGCTCGACGGGCCGATCGAGATGGGCGGCCGACACGAGCTTGCAAAGATTATCGTAGCCCTGCTCGTCTTGCGCGAGCAGCACGAGCCAATCGATCGCTTCAACGCCGATTTCCGGTGGTCGCGCGAGCGCGAGCATTGCGCCAATGATCGGCTGAACGCCCTTCCCCATGCACGCATCGCTGAACGGCATGGCACCATAAAGGCCGTTCCTGTCGGTGATCGCTATTGCAGGAAACCCGAGCTTCCCGGCACGTTCGGCGATGGTCTTGGGCTCCATCGCTCCTTCGAGCATCGTGAAGGACGAGAAGACCCGAAGGGGAATGTAAGGCTCGGTCACCATGTGACTATGGGATGCGTGTAAGGATGAGAAAAGGCGGCCGCTATCACTTATCCACGCTTATCGCGGCCTCTCCCACCGCCCTTCCATAATGTCACGGATCTCCCTCATCCGTTCGCCGTACGCGTCGGCAATGCACGCGTTTGTCGGGCAGTTGTCACGGTAGGCATAGAAGCGGCGAGCAGTGTCGCGCAGCAGTCCGCGCTGGTCGGACGACGCGTTGGTAAAGGCCCGATTGTATTGACCTGCCAACTGACGATCGAGGCTCGAAAGCCCAGCGTCACTGCAGACCGCAGCCTCGCCCCGAGAGCGCGGGGCCGAGCAGTCAAAGCTTGGCCCGGCATTGGTTGGGCGTGAAGGCGGTCCGGGAGGCGCTGGCCCCGGTTGAGGTGCAAGCGCGCCGGGGGACGTCTCGCCCGGCGCCTGGTTTGCGGTTTCGGGCTGCTGCGATGCGGATGGTGGGGTCTCGATGATTCCAACAAGGGTCGCAAGCGAGGTTATTATTGCATCGGCATTCCGGAGCAGCACGACCGTGCCGCTCCCGTCTGCTGCAGCGGTCACACTATAGTCGATCTCGGATGAGAGCGTCCGTCGGCCACCGGCGACTGCAACTCCAGGCGGAAGGTCGAGCGAGAGCGAGCCCGAGCAGTTAACTGCTCCGGTCGATGGGTCCTCGCTCTCCATGACGGCATTTTCCATGCGGACGGATGCATAAGCCGCGAGGCGGTCGTAGGTGGCCTGGTCGCTGCCGCGAAGCTGCGCCGCGCGGCGGAACAGCTCCCGCTTGATCAACTCGTAGGCGTCGCTGCTCGCGCAGAGCTTCTCGCGGCTCTTCGGGGCGGCTGCCACGACTTGGTTTTTCGTCAGTTTGTCTTCGTCGGCATTCCGGCGAGTTGCGAAATAGACGATGATGAGAAGCAGCAGAGCCAATCCGCCGATGAGCGCGACCGTCGTCCAGCTGATCCGACGTCCGGACGTTTCAGCATCGTCCCGCTCCGGCGGCTCCGTCACTCCAGACGGCCCTCGTGCAGTCGGACGACCCGGTCCATGCGTGCTGCAAGCCGCTCGTTGTGCGTGGCGACGAGCGCCGCGCTGCCTTCGCCGCGCACAAGGTTGAGAAACTGGGCGAGGACCGCATCGGCGGTGTGCTCGTCGAGGTTGCCGGTCGGCTCGTCGGCAAGGACGAGCGGCGGCTTGTTCGCAAGTGCGCGGGCAACCGCAACGCGCTGCTGTTCCCCGCCGGACAATTTCGAGGGACGATGTTCAAGCCGCTGGGCAAGGCCAAGCGACGTCAGGAGTTCCCTCGCGCGGGTCGTAGCACCGTCAGGCTCGGCACCGCGGACCAGTTGCGGGAGCACGACATTCTCAAGTGCGCTGAAATCCGGCAGCAGGTGATGGAACTGGTACACGAAGCCCAGCATCTCGCACCGGAGCCTCGTCCTCCCCTCATCGTCGAGCTTCGATGCCTCCGCGCCCTTGAGACGGATGGATCCCTCGAAGCCGCCTTCGAGAAGTCCGACCGCCTGGAGCAGGGTCGACTTGCCCGAGCCCGAGGGACCAAGAAGTGCGACGATCTCTCCAGGCTTGATCAGGAGATCGACGCCGCGAAGGACCTCGATGGTCGCATCGCCCTGGACGAAGCTGCGTCTCAGGTCCTTCGTGTGGAGAACCGCTTCATTCATAGCGAAGGACCTGGACCGGGTCGGTGCTCGCCGCCCGGCGGGCTGGGAAAAGCGTCGCCGGGAAGATGAGAAGCAGCGTCACGACGATGATGGCCGTAATCTCCACCGGATCGCTCTTGGCCGGGAGGTCCGAGAGGATTCGGACCGAAGGATCCCAGGGATTCGCGCCGGTGAGGTAGTGGACCGCATCAACCGCGCCCTGGCGGAAGAACAAGGCGATGGCGCCAAGGATCAGCCCGATGACGATGCCGGTAAGACCGATGGCGAGGCCGACCGTCATGAAAATCCGCAATACCGCCGCTCGCGATGCTCCCATGGTCCTCAGAATGGCGATGTCGCGGGTCTTCGACCTGACGAGCATGATGAGCGACGAGGCTATGTTGAACGCTGCGACGAGCACGACAATGCAGACGATGATGAACATGACGACCCGCTCGAGGTCGAGCGCCTGGAACAATGCCGAATTCATCTGCCGCCAGTCGACGATGACGGCCCTTCCTTCGACAAGCTTGCGAAGAGGCGCGATGATTTGCTGCACCTTGTCGGGGTTGTTCGTTTGGACTTCGATCATCCCGACCTGATCGGGCATAAGAAGCAGTTCCTGCGCATCCTGCATCGGAAGCAGCACAAGCGCCTTGTCATAGTCGTAGACGCCGGTCTCGAAGACTGCGCCGACGGTGTAGGTCACTTCACGCGGGACAGTGCCGACGACCGTTGTGCGACCTTCCGGATTCCAAAGCGTAATCTGGCTTCCTGGATAGGCACCGAGCGTGTCCGCAAGGCGTGACGCAATCGCAACCTTGCTGCTTCCCGGCGTCACGCTCTTGAGATCGCCCGCGACGACATTGCCGGTGATGGTCTTGTTGGCGCGAATATCCTCCATCCGCATGCCCCGGACGAGAACCCCCTCGAACCTCCCGTTGGCAGTCACCATGAGGGGCGTCTCGATGAGCGGGATCGCCGAGGTGACTCCAGGCGTCTTGCGGGCGTCCTCGGCAAGCTGCTGCCAGCCTGACAGCCGCCCATCATATCCCTGGATCACGGCATGGCCGTTGAGACCAACGATCTTGTCGAAGAGCTCGCCTCTGAAGCCGTTCATCACGCTCATGACGATGATGAGCGCGGCAACCCCGAGCGCAACCGCGCCGACGCTGAAGCCGGCCACGACGAAGATGAAACCCTCTCCCTTCTGGGGAAAGAGATAGCGGCGAGCAATCATCCGCTCGTAGCGGCTGAGAATCATGCGGTCAGTCTCGCAAGGGCGCTTTCGAAGCTGAGGTCCTGACGCTCGCCGGTGCGGCGGTTCTTGAGCTCGACGGTACCCGCGGCAATGCCGCGTGGGCCGACAATGACCTGCCAGGGAAGGCCAATGAGGTCCATCGACGCAAGCTTTGCACCGCCACGTTCGTCACGATCGTCATAAAGCACTTCAATTCCTGCGCCGAGCAGGTGCTCGTAGAGCCCGTCTGCGGCCGCCGCGCTCGGTCCGTCGTCGGAGCGCATAGTCACAAGCCCGACGCGCCATGGCGCGACAGGCTCGGGCCAGATGATCCCGTTCTCGTCGTGACTTGCCTCGATGATCGCGCCAACGAGCCGGGACACCCCGATGCCGTAGCTGCCGCCAACAGGGGTCACCGGTTCGCCGTTTTGCCCGCTCACGGTGAACCCCAGCGGTTTTGTGTATTTATCACCGAAGTAGAAAATATGCCCGACCTCGATTCCCCGCGACGTGCGCAGGTCGTCGCCGAGGGTCGCTTCGAGTGCTTCGTCGCGCTTCTCGTCAGTCGCTGCATAATCACTCGTCATCGAATCTACGAAACCCTGGAGGGCGCCGGCGTCGCTCGCATCGACCGCATAATCTTCGGCGCCGCGCAGTTCCTCCCAGTTCTTGTGGAAGAACACCTCGCTTTCCCCTGAGGGCGCAAGAATGATGAACTCGTGGCTGAGGTCGCCTCCGATGGGCCCGGTGTCCGCCCGCATTGGGATTGCGCGCAGGCCCATTCTTGCAAAGGTGCGGAGGTATGCGACGAACATCTTGTTGTAGCTGGTTCTCGCCCCGGCCTCGTCGAGGTCGAAGCTGTAGGCGTCCTTCATCAGGAACTCGCGTCCTCGCATCACACCGAACCGGGGGCGGATCTCGTCCCTGAACTTCCACTGGATGTGGTAGAGCGTCCGCGGGAGGTCGCGATAGCTCTTGACGGAGCCCTGCAGGATCGCCGTCAGCATGTCTTCATTGGTCGGCCCGTAGACGAGCTCGCGGTCCTGGCGGTCACGGATGCGAAGCATCTCCGGGCCGTAGGCTTCATAGCGGCCAGTCGCGCGCCAATAGTCCGCCGCCTGGAGGGTGGGCATCAGCAGTTCCTGGGCTCCGGCCCGGTCCTGCTCTTCACGCACCACCTGCTCGATCTTCTTGAGAACGCGGAAACCGAGCGGAAGCCAGGCATATATGCCGGCAGCCGTTTGCCGGACCATGCCCGCCCGGAGCATCAGCTTGTGGCTGACGATCTGGGCGTCTGCAGGGCTTTCCTTGAGGAGCGGGAGAAAGGCACGGGACCAGCGCATGGCGGCGGGCTCTAGGGTGCGAGGTTGCAGCTTGCAACCGCGGGACCCCTGTGGCGCTCCCGACACAGGCGCTGCACAAACGCAAGCCTGGGGCATTTACGTTCGTGACAACGTGCCACGGCCCCGCCTAGTCAGCATTCGTCCGAACGCACTGGCCCTTGGGTCGGGTTCGGGGCCGCAGCAGGCGACTGGGGACGTCGCTGCGACACATCCAAGGGGGCTGGCGAGCAATCGTCACGCAGGGCGCCCGGATCGCTGGTCGATCCGGGCGTTTGCGTTTGCCCAGAGCAGCTCAAAAGCGCCGCCCCATCGTTTCCTTTTGATGAACCGTGTTGACGTGACCCCAGAGTTGGTGGGATCAGCACGCCAGCGCCATCGAGCGCAGACACGCCACGCTTCGGAATAGGAGGAAGCATGCGCACTATAAGGTTAGCGGCTGTTGTGCTCGCCGCTACGCTCGCAAGCCCATCGGCAATCGCACAGCCTACAGTCATCAACGAAACGGGCCAGGCCACCGAGACCCAGGAACGGCGCGCCGCTGGCGACAGCGATCTCGTCTGGAACCTGGTCGGCTGCCTTGGTCTCATCGGCCTGATCGGCCTTTGGCGGCCAAGCGACAATGACGGTTACACCGACGATCCGATTTGATCGGTAAGCAAAGGGGATAGTTTCATATGCGCATGACATTGATTTTCATCACTGCTGCCGCAGCAATGGTTGGTGCTGCTCCGGCAGCGGCGCAAAATGCAGCTGCTGCGACCAATACCGAGACGACCGTTGCCAACACGACCAACTCGACGGCGGTCACGACCACCAACGAGGTCGGAAATGCGGCCGCAGCGACGCCTGCGGCGCCGGCTCCGGGCCCGGCGACGGTCACGACGGAGACGAACACTGCCATCGACACCGGTTCTGGCCAGACCGAGCCCAAGGAAAAGAAGGGTTTTCCTTGGGGCGTGATCGGCCTGCTCGGCCTGCTTGGTTTCATCCCGAGGACGCGGCGCAGAGGCTGAACGCTCAAGGGTTCCGATTGTCTTCGGGGAGGTGCACGCCTAGCGGCAACCTCCCCGGAGCATTCGGATGAGCAGAAAAGCAAAAGACCAGACCAGGCTTATTGAAGGCGGCCGTCGACGCGAATGGCGCGGACGTCTCGTCAACGTCCCCGTCGAGCGGGCCTCGACCATCCTGTTCGACACTGTCGATGAGCTTCACAAAAGCAGGCCGGGACTTGGCCAATATCGTTACGGGCTTCAGGGGACAGCCACTCACTGGGCGCTGTCCGAAGCACTCACCGAACTCGAACCTGGCGCCGCCGGGACCATCTTGTTCCCGACCGGCCTTGCAGCGATCACCGCGCCGCTGCTGACCCTCCTCTCTCCTGGTGATGAACTCCTCGCGCCCGACACCGTCTACGGGCCGACGCGTAAGTTCTGTGACACAACCCTCAAGCGGCTCGGCATTCATGTCCGCTATTATGATCCGCTCCTTGGAGAGGGGATGCGTGCGCTGCTTTGCGGCGAGACCAGAGCGATCCTTCTGGAAACCCCGGGTTCGCTCACCATGGAGGTGCAGGACGTTCCCGCAATCTGCGCGATTGCGCGCGAACGAGGAATAATCACCCTCCTCGACAATACCTGGGCCACTCCG
>DATMHD010000039.1:0-4887 GCA_035555075.1 Sphingomicrobium sp.
ATCTCGTCCATGAGCGCCCCAAGTGCCTGATCGAGTTCAACGGCCGAACCCTGCTCGAGCGGCAGCTCGACACGCTGGAGGCGAACGGAGTCGACGAAGCAGTCGTCGTCACGGGCTTCCACGACGACCGCGTCGATGAGGCGCTCGCCAAGCGGACCGGTGCTCTTTCCGTGCGGACCGTCTACAATCCTTTTTATAAGGTCGCGGACAATACCGGCTCGTTATATATGGCGCGTGCCGAGCTTAGCGGTGATTGCCTGGTCTGGAACGGCGACACCCTGGTCTCGAACGCCTTGATGCGGCGCGTCCTGCGCAACGAGCGCCCGGGCATCTGCGTCACCATCGACCGGAAAATCTGCTATGATGACGACGACATGAAGGTGGTCGAGGAAGGCGGCCGCCTCAACGCCATCGGCAAGAGACTGAAGGAGGGCGTCAACGCCGAATCGATCGGCCTCCTCGCCTTTCGGTCGGGGGGCGCCGAGCGCTTCCGGGAAGCCATCGAGCAGGCTTTGCGAACTCCCGAAGGCACCACCATTTGGTATCTTCGCGTTATCCACCACATCGCGCAAACGAGCGATGTGTGGACGTTCGACATCGCCGGCGAGGAATGGGGTGAGGTGGACTTCCCGTCCGACGTCGAAGCCGCGCAGGAGCTGACGAAGCGTTGGGATTCAAAAGCGCAGGCGTCTGCAGCCTGATGGAATCCGTTCGCATTCCCATGGGTGATGCTGGCTTATCGGCCCTTCTGATTCGCCCTGAGGACGCAAAGGCGCTCTATGTCTTTGCCCATGGCGCCGGCGCGGACATGAACCACCGGAGCATGGAATCGAATGCAATTGGACTTGCCCGGCGCGGGATTGCGACGCTGCGCTACCAATTTCCTTTCACCGAAAGGGGCTCGAAGCGCCCCGACCCGCCCAGAATTGCCCATGCCGCGGTGCGGGCAGCGGTCGCCCGAGCCGCGACGCTCGCCCCCGACCTCCCGCTCTTTGCAGGCGGTCGGTCCTTTGGCGGCCGGATGACGTCGCAGGCGCAAGCCGAACGACCATTGCCGGATATCGTCGGTCTCGCTTTCCTTGGATTTCCGCTCCATCCGGCCGGCAAGCCAGGCGTTGAGCGTGCCGAACATCTTTCAAACGTCCACGTGCCATTGCTGTTCGTCTCAGGCTCAGATGATGCGCTGGCCCAAAGGGAGCTTTTCGAGCCGACGGTGGAGCGCCTCGGCGCGCGTGCCCGCCTGCACCTCGTTGCCGGTGCCGACCACAGTCTCAAGGTGCCGGCAAGGAGCGGGCGGACGGCGGCAGATGCCGAGGTCGAAGCGCTCGATACCCTTGCGGATTGGATGCTTGAGCTAGGCTGAAGGCGTCAGAAATCGCCCGACGATGTCCCGCGCCAGCCGCGCTGGACGCTTGGTTGCGGCGTCGAGGCAGCACCAGCAGCTCGAAATCTCGCTCAGCACCTCGTCACCCCGCCGGACCACCGTGCGGAAGAAGGCGCGGGCACCCTCGACCTTCTCGGCGATCACTTCGGCAACGACATTGTCTTGGAGGAAGGTCGGGCGAAGATAGGTGATCTCGTGCTTCAGCGCGACCCACAGATGACCCGCGACAGCGCTTGGCGGGGCAACGCTGCTCCAATAATCGACAACTGCCTCCTGCACCCATTTGAGGTACACGGCATTGTTCACATGACCCATGTGATCGATGTCAGCAGGCTGGATGGCGACAGGGTGCCGGAACATCGCTTGTTAGCCTCGCGAATCAGGAGCCTTCATAGCGTCCCACTAGCTGACAAACGTGTCAATAAGATGAAGGTTTCCGGCGAAGGAAGGTAAGGCGCCGGGCTCGAACCATATTGTCGCGTCGGTCTGCCAAACATTTAGGCATAGGGCGGGCGGTCGAGGCCCGCGGGACTCTTCGTGAAAATCTCGCAGCCTGTGTCGGTAATCCCGATGGAATGCTCGAACTGCGCGGAGAGTGAACGATCGCGGGTGACTGCAGTCCAGCCGTCTTCCAGCACCTTCACGTCCGGCCGACCGATATTGATCATCGGTTCGACCGTGAAGATCATCCCGGTCTTGAGCTCTGGCCCTGTCCCAGGCCGACCCGCATGCACGACTTCCGGGCTGTCGTGGAAAATGCGGCCGACGCCATGGCCGCAAAAGTCCCGTACGACGCTGTAACGGTGCGATTCCGCGTGGCGCTGGATCGCGTTCGCAATGTCACCGAGATGGTTGCCGGGCTTTGCCTGCTCGAGACCGAGCATCAGGCACTCGTAGGTCACGTCCACGAGCTTGAGGGCGCGCAACGGGACATTGCCGACGAGATACATACGACTTGAATCGCCGTGCCAGCCGCCAAGAACCGGTGTCACGTCGATATTGACGATGTCGCCGTCCTTGAGCGCGCGCTGTTCGCTTGGAATCCCGTGGCAGACCACGTGATTGATCGAGATGCAGCAGCTCTTGGTATAGCCGCGATACCCGAGGGTCGCCGGCAAGGCACCGGCATCCAGGGTCATCTGGTAGACGATATCGTCGAGGGCTTGCGTAGAGATGCCCGGGATCACGTGCGGGACGAGCGCATCGAGAATCTCGGCAGCAAGGCGGCCTGCGCGGCGCATGCCCTCGAACGCCTCCGGGCCATGAAGCTTGATGGTTCCGCTCTTGGCCTCGACCCGGTCGTCAGGAGCAACGGTGATGTATTGAGTCATCGCGTCTAGATAGGCACTGCACGCCCTGAAGTCGAATGGAAGGAATTCGCTTGGTCCCGGAGTGGAGACAATGGAGCGCAGCCCTCCTCGTCATCGGCGACGAGATCCTCTCGGGCCGAACGCAGGACAGGAACGTTGCCCAGGTGGCGCTCTGGCTCAACGAACAGGGCATCCGCCTTTCCGAGGTGCGGGTGGTGCCGGACAATCTGGAGAGGATTGCCGAGGCCGTGAACGCCTTGCGCGCAAACAACGATTATCTGTTCACAACTGGCGGCATCGGCCCGACGCACGATGATATCACCGTCGACGCCATGGCTCTTGCCTTCAACGTTCCGGTGGTCGAGCACCCTGCAGCGCGAAAGATCCTCGAGGATTATTATCGTGACCGGCCAGGCGGCCTCACCGAAGCACGCCTGAGGATGGCGCGCGTGCCCGAGGGCGCCGAGCTGCTGCAGAACCCGAGTTCGGGAGCGCCTGGGGTAAAGATCGAGAATGTCTATATTCTTGCAGGTGTGCCGAACATCGCGGCAAGCATGCTCGAGGGCCTTGCCGGAACCCTTCAGGGAGGCCGGCCGGTCATCTCCGTGACGATCGGCGCGCGGGCGCCGGAAAGCGATGTTGCAGACCTCCTGCGCGAGACGGAGGCCGCCAATCCAGGCGTCGCCATCGGCAGCTATCCCTTCTTCACCGAGGGTGGATACGGAGCGAATTTCGTGATCCGGTCGGAGGACGCCGATCTTGCCCGGCGGACCGGCGACCAGCTTTCGTCAAGGCTCAGGGACGCAGGATACGAGCCCGTTGAAGGCGGTATCTGAACTCGGCCAGGCGAAATCGGCCCCGCCGCCGGACTGGAGACGTTCTCGAGGCGATTTGCAGGGGCGTTGACTCGGGCCAACCGAAATTCCACATCGGCGGCGTGTCCGGGCGGGTATGATGTAATGGTAGCCTGTCAGCTTCCCAAGCTGAACGCGCGGGTTCGATTCCCGCTACCCGCTCCACTCTCGAGGTCTGTTCGACCGGCCTTGCGGCGCCTAAACGAGCGGGCGAAGCCTAAGGATTGGCAATCTCTTCACATTTTCGCCGCTTGGGTTCTATTTTTCAGGAAGCATAAACAAAATCTTTTGATAAGCTGGACGTTCGCAGCCGGGGGGCTGCGCTTGGATCAACCTGGGTGGGGGGAGAAGTAGCCACCGGAGTAACACGTGAACATCCAAGCACCGCGCGACTTTATTGATCGCCGCCAGCTCGTCAGCGCGCTTCGCGCCCTGCGCCGCGGCGACTTCTCTGTGCGCCTCCCTGAAGAGGTTGATGGCGTAGACGGGGAGATTGCAAACCTGTTCAACGAGGTCGTCTCGCTCAATGAGGAGATGGCGCAGGAGTTCGAACGCCTTTCCAAGGTCGTTGGCAAGGAAGGCAAGATCACCCAGCGCGGCCGCGTGAAGAATGCGCGCGGAGGGTGGGAAACAGCGGTTCGCTCGGTCAACGAATTGATCGAGGACATGGTCCAGCCGACCGCTGAAGTCTCCCGCGTCATCGGCGCTGTCGCCAAGGGCGACCTTTCCCAGAGCATGACGGTCGAGATCGACGGGCGACCCCTGCGCGGCGAGTTCCTGCGCATCGGCAAGGTCGTGAACACGATGGTCGACCAGCTGAACGGCTTCGCCTCGGAAGTGACGCGCGTTGCCCGCGAGGTCGGCACCGAAGGAAAGCTCGGCGGTCAGGCCAAGGTCAAGGGCGTCGCCGGCACCTGGAAGGACCTTACCGACAATGTGAACGCGATGGCGACCAATCTCACGGGCCAGGTCCGCAACATCGCCGAAGTGACGACGGCAGTGGCGCGCGGTGACCTTTCGAAGAAGATCACCGTCGAAGTGAAGGGCGAGATCCTCGAGCTCAAGAACACCATCAACACCATGGTGGACCAGCTCAATGGCTTCGCGTCGGAAGTGACCCGCGTGGCGCGTGAGGTCGGCACCGAAGGCAAGCTCGGCGGACAGGCTCGGGTGAAGGGCGTCGCCGGCACCTGGAAAGACTTGACCGACAACGTCAACTTCATGGCGTCCAACCTCACGACGCAGGTGCGCGGCATCGCGCGCGTCGTGACCGCCGTCGCGAACGGCGATCTGTCGCAGCGCCTGCGCGTCGAAGCGAAGGGCGAGATCGCGGCGCTCG
>DATMHD010000040.1:0-3346 GCA_035555075.1 Sphingomicrobium sp.
TCCAGGCTGGCCATCCGATGCAGGCCGCGCACATCGCCAGGACCATACTGCCGGCTCTGTTCGCGCGTGGCTTCAAACCCGATCAGCTTGCCGTGCTCTACCGTGCGGCGTGGCTGGGGGACAAAGTCGCTGAGGCACTCGAGGATGCCGACATCCCGTTCGTACGGACGGATGGAAACGCGCTGGTGAAGCGCAGCTCCCGCTTGGCCCGCTTCGTCGAAAGTTGCGCGTCCTGGGCCACTGGAGGTTGGAGGGAGGCCGATCCGCCCTTTGGTCGCCTCCTCTCCCAGGCGAACGCTCTGGTGTACGGGGGTCGGGCGAGTGAGGCCGAGGAATTGGCACTCTCGCGACAACTCATCAGCTTCCTTCAAAGCAGTGTCGACTCGGGCGAGACTACAAATGCATGGCTACGCCGACTGTGCCGTGAATTGATCGGGCCTTGGCGGGCTCTGTCCCGAAACGCAGACCAAGAGTGGGAACTGTGTTCAGAAATGGTGGCCCGCACTGACCCGGCGCGCGATCAGGACATGCCGCTCAACATTTTCGCTGGCAGGGTCGAGGGCACAGGGCGCGTAACCCTCAGTACGCTTCATAGCGCCAAGGGCCGAGAATTCGACGCTGTGATCATGTTCGGCATCAATGCTGAAGATATCCCGAACTGGCGCGACAAGAAGACTGATCGGGCTCTCCGGGAAGCGAGGCGGCTGTTTTACGTGGGTGTGACGCGTCCTAGAAAAGAACTCTGCCTCGTTTATCAGGAGCACCACCACTCACCATGGGTGGCAGAACTTTACAAGCGGAGCCAGCAGGCCTGAGCCCTGCTCTGCCAGGCACAATCTCGGCCTCTTTGCGTGACCCGACGGGGCTCGATTTGGCAGAGATTCTTTGTCTCTCGAGGCGTCCGCGTGTCTCTAGAAAAATCGATGTGCAGACAGTCACTTAGCAATGGTCGAGAGACATTGCCTTTATCTTGCCTTCCCCTGCCTCCCTATTCCCTGGGCCAACGATCATTGCCGAATTCAAGAAAAAAAGGAGCGACGCCCGCCGCGCCGCTCCCGTTCGAATCTCGGCGTTACCGCGCTCGCGCGAACGCCTCCGCCGCGTCTTCGTGGCGTTCGAAACTGCGAAGCCATAGAAGATCGACGGCGCATCCATCGCCATCGACCAGGCAAACGCCGGCATGCCAGCGACCGCCAAGGAAGCTCAGGATCGCGATGCGCGACAGCTCGTCGCCGGCATCTTCATCGCCGCAATCGAGCGGGAAATGCTGCCCGAGATAATGCTCGCGCACGCGCCCTTCCCAATGAAACTCGACCTTCTCGGCCTCGAAAATCCGCTCGGCAATCGCCGCGATATCGCTGCATCCAAGCTCGCTCCGGAGCCCTTCAACGAGGCGCGCATAAGCATCGCCCGAGCCCCCGGGAATTGCTGAAATGATGGTCATGACCGTCTCCTTGTCCGCCCTCGAGGATGAGGACGGCGCTCGACGGACGGGCGGCGGAGCGGCTGTCAGGGACGGCAAAGCCGCCGCGAAGCGGGGCGCGGGGGAGCCGATTTGCGCATGCAAATTGGGGGGACCGCGCATCCTTGAGAGCCGCTTCGCCGTCCGCCACACTGGGCCTCTCTCGACAAGAGCCCTTCACCACCGTCTATCCAAAAGCGCAAAAAGAGCCCCGGCGACCGAAACCGCCGGGGCTGCTGGACGGTGTCAGAGGGGCAGGTCACCATCCTTGTCACCAGCTTCGTCGGCGTCGCCGGAAGCCCTGGAACGGCTGAGGAACTGCACGTCGTCGGCGATGATCTCATAGCCGTAGCGGTCGATACCGTCCTTGTCGGTCCACTTGCTGTTGTGGATGCGGCCCTTGACGGAAACGAGCATGCCCTTGCTCGCATGCTGGGCAACGACGCGGCCGAGACCGTTGAAGCAGGTCACCCGATGCCATTCGGTGTCCTTGGCGGTAAAGCCGCTTTCGTCCTTGTAGGTCTTGCCCTCGCTGTCGCGCTTGGGCCGGCTGGTGCCGAGGCTGAAGCTCGCGACATCGGTGCCGCAGTTGGTCGAACGAAGCTCGGGATCGCCGCCGAGATTGCCGACGAGAAGAACGATATTGGTCATGGTCAGTCTCCTTCAATGATCGGCGGGACCTCCCCGTCGACAGCCCGACAGGAGCGAGGCGAAGCGGCGGGGGCGCACCGCAGGGCGAAGCCAAGGGGAACCCCGTCCCGAGGCCGGCGCGGGCAGCCCGAAGGGCAACACGGGCCGAAGGGCCAAGGGGTTGCGCCTCCGATGCAGCCGAAGCAGGCGGGGCTGGAAGTCGAACGGGGATGGTCAGCCGCTCGGGACGGAGACGGACGCCCGCCATTTTCGAACTCGGCCGATCGGCTCGCCTTGCCAATCAGATTGACCAACACCGGGAGCCACGTGGTTTTCGCCGCACTGACCGTAAGCGTCGATCGCACCGCAAAACGGGTGTAGCGGCCGGCTCGACAGCACCACAGGCATCGTGAGATTAGCGCGACTTCAACGCACAGTCGGGACGCCAATGGCCAAATATGATCCGCTCGAAGCCTATCTCCATCGGCGCGGAAGCGCGGAGGTCGAGCTCGCATTTGAGGAGGTCGAGCGGATTATCGGGACAAGGCTGCCGGACAGCGCCTCCAGACCGCAATGGTGGGCGAACGAGACCAATCCCGACAGCAGCCACGTGCAGTGCAGGGCATGGCGGAGCGCAGGCTATGATGCCTTCATGCTACCGGGTCGACGCGTGCTGTTCACGCAACGCGAGACCTGACCATGCCGCAGGAACCCGACGTCCGCCATGTCGTCCCGGAGAACCTCACCGAGGAGCAGATCGCGGATGCGAAGCGTGCCCTCGAGGAACTCGCCAAAGCGCTTGGGCGGGTGAGCGCGCGGGCGTGCCATGAGATGGGAATCCGGTTCGACATGGACGATCCCGAAGTGGCCCGCGAAGTGATGAAAATGACCTTCGAGGCGATGTTCCTGTCCGAGCCAAAGAAGCGGCCGCGAGCCGCCAAGAGCCGAACGAACAAGGCCCGCTAAGCCGCCTGCGCAAGCTCGGCGATGCGGGCTTCGCACAGCTCGCGAACGATGCCCTGCAAGACCTCAACCCGGGAGGACAGCCACGCGAGCTGCTCGTCCGAAATGCGATAATGGCGCGAGTAGCGCGCTTTCACGTAGGCGTCGCGCAGCAGCTCGTAGCAGCGGCGCTCGAACTTGGTCGACCGCGGCCACACATGCTTGAGACGCGGTTCGATCCCCTCGGCCAGCTGGCGCAACTGGTTCAGATTGTGGGTCTTGGGGCTGTAGAGCGTCCGCACCAGGAACAGG
>DATMHD010000041.1:0-2102 GCA_035555075.1 Sphingomicrobium sp.
TACAATTGGACGAGGCTCGCCCCGGCCCTGATGCGATCCCAGGCATCGTTTGCAGTCGCGATCCCTCCCACTCCGATCAGCGGTATTTCTCCCCCGCTCGCCGCGCGGAACTCGCGCAGCGCAGTCACTGCAAGCGGTTTCAGCGGCGCTCCCGAAAGCCCTCCTTGCTCGCCTTTGTGCCGGGAATGGAGATGCGGCCTGCTGATGGTCGTGTTGCCGATGATGATGGCGTCGACCTTGTGCTGCATCGCGACTCGGACGATCTGCTCGGGTTCGCCCTCCCCAAGGTCGGGTGCGACCTTGAGGAATATTGGCGGCCCCTTTTTTGGCCGGACCTCATTTACCGCGGACAGCAGCGCTTTGAGTGCTCCCTCATCCTGGAGCTGGCGAAGGCCTGGTGTATTGGGCGAGCTGATGTTGATCGTTAGATAGCGGGCGACGGGCGCCATTGCCCGAACCCCGCTTACATAGTCGGCGATCCGGTCTTTGCTGTTCTTGTTCGCTCCGATGTTCACGCCGATGACGCCGTGGAGGCGCGTGCAAGCGATCAGACGCCCGTACGCTGCCGGCTGGCCGCTGTTGTTGAACCCCATACGGTTGATGACGGCATCATCTCTCATGAGACGGAACAGGCGCGGCCTCGGATTGCCCTCCTGCGGGCGAGGCGTCAGGGTGCCGACCTCGACGAAGCCGAACCCGAAACTCAGCATTCGGGTCGGGATCTCCGCATCCTTGTCGAACCCGGCTGCAAGACCGACAGGCGTCGCAAAGTCGATTCCCGCAACTTTTGTCCTCAGCGATTCGGGAAAGTCGGGGGGCCGATGGGGCGGCATCAACTTCAGGGCTTTGATGGTCAGCCGATGCGCGGTTTCTGCGTCGAGCGCAAAGGCCAGCGGCCGGACTAGCGAATAAGGGTGCACGAGAAGCGCCATAGCCATAAGCTGCGCCAGTTTCAGCATTGCTGAAAGCGCCTTCCGATCCGTCTTCCGGACTTCATTGGCGATCGGGACGCCATTTTGACGGGCCTGGTTGAGTTTCGATCCCGCAGGCCCTAAATCGGACTGGAAAGATCCGAATTGCAGCAATGCGCCTGAGCCATCTCGCCGATTATGCAGTCGTACTGATGACTGCCGCCGCACGCCGACCGGCGGGCGCGCGTCTCACCGCGACCGAGCTTTCCCTCGAAACGGGCGTTCCCCTGCCAACCGCCCAGAAGCTGATGGGGCAACTCGCCGGCTGCGGTCTGCTCAGGAGCGTTCGCGGCGCCTCCGGCGGCTTTTCGCTGGCGAAGGCCGCAAGAGAGATCAGCCTCGCCGATATCGTGGAAGCGGTCGAAGGCCCGATCGCGATGACGGTCTGTTCGGAAGGACGTACGGACTGCGCACTCGACGCGCACTGCCGCGTCAAGCCGCACATGGGAGTCGTTGGAAATGCAGTGCGCGGCGCTCTTGGCGCCGTGAGTTTGACGGAGCTCGCGCAGTGACAGACGACATCCGCAACCGCGACGTCCACGAGGTCGTCAATCGGGACTATGAATGGGGCTTCGTCTCGGACGTAGAACAGGAATTCGCGCCCAAGGGACTGAGTGAAGAAACGGTCCGCTTCATCTCCTCGAAGAAGGGCGAACCTGGCTGGATGCTCGATTGGCGGCTGAAGGCGTATCACGCCTGGCTCGAGATGGAGGAAGTGAGCTGGGCCAAGCTCGACATCCCGCCCATCGATTATCAGGACGCCTATTATTACGCGGCGCCCAAGCAGAAAGCGAAGCTTGCCTCGCTTGACGAGCTCGATCCGGAAATCCGACGGACCTACGAGAAGCTCGGCATCCCGATCGAAGAGCAGAAGGTACTTGCCGGCGTCGAAGGAGCAGCCAAGGTCGCAGTCGACGCGGTCTTCGACAGTGTCAGCGTCGCGACTACCTTCAGGGAGGAGCTGAAGAAGGCCGGGGTCATCTTCCTCAGCATTTCGGAAGGGATTCGCGAACAGCCGGAACTCGTTAGGAAATACCTCGGTTCGGTTGTGCCGCCGCGCGACAATTATTTTGCGTGTGTCAACAGCGCGGTCTTTTCGGACGGCACCTTTGTCTACGTTCCGGAAGGCGT
>DATMHD010000042.1:0-5316 GCA_035555075.1 Sphingomicrobium sp.
TTTCGACCGCCTTCACCTCAAGACCAATGTCGGCAAGGATCGTTGCGGAATAGCCCGTCCCTGCGCCTACGCCGAGCGCACGCTGGCCCCGCTCGGGCCTCATCTGTGTCAGAAGCTGCCCAAGTACGGCGGGAGCTGCAAGAAAACGGTCCTCGCCAATCGCGACTGCGCGGTCGACATAGGCGAGCGGACGCGTGTGGCTTGGCAGGAAATTCTCGCGCCGAACGCGGCCCATGGCGGCGAGCACGCCGGGGTCATTAACTCCCTGCGGCCGCAGCTGGCTTTCGACCATCGCTTCGCGCGCGGCGGAATAATCGGGAATGGGCCTTTGAATCGTCATAGCTGTTATATGCCAGTAATACACCTGATGTTCAAGTCGTCCATATCCGCCGGGGCCGTTTGCGCCAACCGTCATTCATCGAACGACCAATCGACGAATGGGAGGACTTGACCACAAGGCTGGCATCGCGCCAAAGCGCGTGCCTCTCCAGGCCCGATGGCGGAGTGGTTACGCAGAGGACTGCAAATCCTTGCACGCCGGTTCGATTCCGGCTCGGGCCTCCACACATCATAAACTGCAATGGATCTGCGTTGGCTCCGTTGAGCTGCCGCGCGATCTGTCAGACCCCGAGGAACTGCTCGAGCTCGGCCCATCGTTCGTTGACGAGATCGCGGCCCATCTCGATCGCTTGTGCGATCAGGCGAGGATCAAAGTCGAGGGTGTCATAGAGGTTTTGAGGAGGTTCGATCACCTTCACCGGAATGAGGTGATACTGGGCGATGGCGGTCTCCAGAGGCAGCATCGCCTTTGCGATCTGTGAATCGGTGAGATTTAGCGCTTTGAGTTCAAGATGCAGACGATCGCGTGAATTCAAGAGCTGGTTGATGAGGTTCACGTCCTTGAGGTCATTGGTGGAGACCTCATTTTGAAGGATGTCGACTGCCCGTAGTCCGATCGAGACAAGGCTCCCGTATTTCTTTGGGGCCTTGGGACCGGCGGGCGCCGATGCGCGGACGACCAGAACCGCTCGCGGCCGCTCGTTCAGTGCAGTGTCGAGCGGCGTCACATCGCGAACTCCGCCGTCCACCCATTGCTCGTCATTTCCAAGTGCATCGCGCGAGTCCTGCGGCGGAAAGACAAACGGCATCGCGCAGCTTGCATAGACCCAATCGGCAAGGTTTGGCGCGTTCTCGCCGACGACGCGGAACTCGCCATTGGTCAGATTGACGATCCCGATGCGCAGGCGCTTGCCCGTAGCCCTGATCTTCTGCTCGTCGATACTCTGCTGGAGCAATGTTTTGAGCGGCGCTGTCGTATAGAGCGAGGGCTGACCCGTGATGATGCTCAAAAGCTTGCCCCCACGCTTCCTGTAAATATCGTCAGGCTTCTTGATTGACGTCCAGAAGTTGATCAGGCGAGGAATGTCGTCCTGCGCAACTGCAGCCGCCTGGATCGCGCCTGTAGATGTGCCAACCGAAATGTCGAAATCGACTTTCTTGTCCTCGATGAGTGCATCGAGGACGCCAACTTGGAAGGCGCCTTTGGCGCCGCCACCGCTAAGGACAATCGCCAGCTCGCCGGCCATAAGCCCGCCTTTCGAAGAGGAGCTATTCGTCGATCCGGCCGCCGAATTGTGCGCTGGAGCGAAGAACAAGTCGAGTTGAATTCGAGCGAGGGTCTTAAGAGTTTCGTTTAGTTTTTATTATATTGATTGAGAATACTCGGAATTTAGTCCATACAGGCCGGACTCGGCGTGCCGGAATCTGCCGAACAATCCGCCATGCGCTCCTTATCCTGGCGAGCGCATGTTCACTCGTACCTGAGGGGGGCGGGGGATGGACGCGAGGATTGTTCCAGCAGCAATGCTGCCGGCGATCGTTTTTGTAACCGTGGGTTTAAGTGGCTGCGCGTCGCTCGAGGGCTATGCGCGGGAACCTGAATCGCCTGGTCTCATCAAAGGCGCGCGGGACACGTTCTTCGGCCCGAACGCCGATCACGATTATTATGAGGCAAGCACCGCGGAAGCGCGCAAGCGCGTCCGGGATTTTCTCATCTTCGGGAAAATGAAGGTCATCGAGAATGATTTCGATGACCTCGAGCGCGCGCTGAATGGGACCGGCAACCGCGTCTCGCTTCTTGGCGATCTCGCGGTACTTTCGTTGAACGGGGTCGGAGCAGTGACCGGCGGGGCGCACACCAAGGCCGCCCTTGCCGCTGCATCGGGCGGGATCGTCGGTGCGCAAGGGGCGGTCAGCAAGGATCTCTATTATCAGCGCACCCTGCCGGCGATCCTGACGCAAATGGAGGCGAACAGGGAACGCGTTCGAGCCGAGATCTATGCAAGCCTCAAAAAGCCGGACGCGGATTACCCTCTTCCGGCGGCCGAGATCGATTTGCGACGCCTGATCCGGGCAGGCAGCATTCCGGCGAGTATCAGCCAGATCACGCAAGGCGCGAATGTCAGCAAGGAAAGCTCCGAGCGCGCCGTCGACGTCCTGCGCAACATCACATTCTCGTCCGCTGCGTCGGCCGACCAGCTCGGCGCCTGGTTGGCGCCCGACGGAACCGTCGATGTGGTTCGGACTGCGGCATTCAAGAACTGGCTGAAGGCGCAGCCAGATGCTGCCTACCTCGAGAGCGTGCCCATGGCGACCATCGTAAGGGCGCCCGATCCGGCGATGGAGACCGTCCGCCAGCGTGCGCTCGCCGACCCCGCATTGGGGATTCCCAAGTAGCGCGGTTTTCGAGCGCCACGTCGAAAGGAGACTTGCATGGTTTGCGGAACATTCACGGTGAAGGGCGTGCCCAAGGGCAAGCTCGACGAGACGACGGGCCTGTTCAAGGCCAACGATCCCAAGCCGACCAGCGTCACATCGAAGAAGGAAGACGACGGCAGCTACACGGTGACTGCGGTCTTTCCAAAGTGTCCCGACGAAACCGAGCACTCGCCTGACTGACATCGACCAAACCTTGGAGATCCGCGATGCCAAACGTGCCTGACGAATGGATCAAGACGGCCCTCAGGGTCACTGGCCATTTCGAGGATTCCTCGGATCCATTGGGAGCAGTCACGGGCGACTTCGATGGAATGGGCATCTCGCTCGGCGTCCTCCAGTGGAACATCGGTTCGCACTCGCTCCAGGCAATGGTTGCGGCGCTTGGCGAGACTGCCGTGCGGCAGCTGATGCCTCATTATGGCGACCAGCTGTGGGATGCCTGCAGTGGCGATGTCCCTCATGGACTCGCCATCTGCCGAAGCTGGCAAAACGGATCGCAGCTGAGACCCGACGCGCTTCAGGAATTGAAGGCGTTGACCAAGAGCGACTTGTTCGTTGCGCAGCAGGTCCACAAAGTCTCTGGAGTAGCGGCTCAAGCCTGGTCCGCTGCGGCGGACTATGCCAGCGAAGATCCTCAATATGGCGAGGTCAGCAAAGCCCTCTTTTGCTGGTTCTTCGATGTTTTCACCCAGAACGGAGGATTGAAGGGCATCGGCTATGCCGATGTCGGCGCCTTCATTCAGAAGAATGCCGGAAACGGTGCTGTGAGGGTCATTTGCGACTGGCTTTCGAGCCGGCCCAAGGGGATGGCCGGGTATCGCGATAGCAACGCCAACGGGATCTTCTGGAGATCCTCCGTGCCCCAAAGCGCGACCTCTCTTCTGGTCCTGAGCTATTTGCGCTCGCAGCTCTCGAGGCCCGAATATCGGGCCGATGTGATGAACCGAAAGGGCACTGTCGCGGTCCAGCAGGGCAGAGTTCATGGCGAGATGCATGACTTGCGGCAGCTTCTCCAGGACTAGCAAGGGGATCCAACATGGTCCGGACCAAGATTGCGCGGGCATTCTGGAGACTGGCAGGATCGGCGGCGATCGCCGTTGCCTTCTTGACCTTTCTGACCGTCGCTTCCGCGCAGCATGAAGCGGTCAAGGCGCTTGAGGGCTCCAAGACCGGACTTAGTTATAGCGTCGCGAGGGACGTCGTCAGCAAGGCGGAGGATGATCGCGCAAGGCAACAGCGCCTGAAGGACAAGAACGAACAGCTCAATAACGATACGCACAAGCGTGAGAGCGCAAGGTTTGCGCTCGATAGCGATCGCTTCGCCCGTCTCCAGGACGTTGACCTGATTGCACGGTCGATTGTGAGATCGGGCCAATGCGACATGCTTCCAGCGAACGCGCAGCTCCCCGCAGTTACCGACCTCACGGTCTGGAAGAGGGTCCAGCTATGTGCGCAGCAGGGCAGTGTTCCACCAAATGTCGTCAAGTCGATCACGGATCTCACAGCCCCTGATGCCAACCCGTTCACGATCCAGCAGCGTCTTGAGAAGCTCGATCTGGATATCAAGGACAATGCGGACATTGTCGCGGCGAACAAGGTCGAAATCGATCAACTGTCCACGTCTATTTCGAGTGCTGAGCTGGCGCGTAACGGTCTTCAGGACGTGCTCATCCTCGATCGGAACATCCTCGTCCGACTGCTCAATTTGACGTCGCTTCCGCCGCGCGTGCTCCCGATCTTTCTGACCTTCTTCGCGGGCCTCTTCGGCGCACTGCTGATCACGCTGGTTCTGGTCGTTTATCCCAACAATGATCTGCATCTCACCGGCAGCGACAGCTTCTGGTACCGAATTGGTCTTGGCGGCCTGATTGCTGTTGCAATCTACGTTGTGCTCGGCGGCGGCCTTGCGATGATCGGCTCGAACGATTCTGTCGCAATCGGCGACACGAACTTCATGTTCTTCTGCGCGATCGGTATCCTCGCCGGAATGTTCTCGGATCGCGCCGCCGGCTTTCTTTCAAACAGCGCTGGCGTGCTCTCCAGCCAGACACCGCCGAGGCGCGGTTCGGGTTCAGGGGCGACGTCGCCGCCACCGCCGCCTCCCCCTGCGCCCGTCGTGCTCAGAACCCAGACCGCTGGAGGTGTGCAGCCCAAAGGCAAAGGCGTTGAGTAAACGAACGGAATCCCAGGATCGCTAGGCAAAAGGCGGAAAAGCACGCACTCCTGCGCGGCAACTCCTTGAAGGTACCTAGCAGCTAATCACCTGAGGCAAAGTCCAGGAGGCGACGTCTTTCGCCTTCATCTCCGGGAATAGCTTCAGCATTACTTCGTCCGGCGGAGGCGTCGCCGTTGCGCCGACGCGCTCGGCCCATCGCTGCCAGTCCGCCTTGAGCTCCGCAACCTTCGAGGGATCGCGAACGGCGAGGTCACTCGTCTCAGCAGGATCGGAAATAAGGTCGAACAAGCGCCACTGCTTGGACTTGGGTTCAGAAACAATTTTCCACTGGCCCTCCCGGACGGCACGCCAGCCAAGGTGGT
>DATMHD010000043.1:0-7598 GCA_035555075.1 Sphingomicrobium sp.
TTGAAGTCGATGAAACCAACCGCGCCGGTGAGCATCTATGGGCCATGGGTCCACTGACGAAGGGCCGCTTTTGGGTGATTATCGCAGTGCCTGATATCCGCGAACAGGCCGATCAAGTCGCCGAGGACATAAAGCGCGAGCTTGGCGCATGAGCACGCCCCACGAGCACGGCGATCCCGAGGACGGTGATCTGGTCGAGAACGGGACTGCGACCGAAGTTCCAAGGGACGTGAAGGAAGCCGTGCGCACGCTCATCCGCTGGGCGGGCGATGATCCTGACCGCGAAGGACTCCTCGACACGCCGAGGCGCGTTGCCTGTGCATGGCGTGAATATGCGCGTGGCTACGAGGAAGACCCGGCGCACCATCTCAGCCGCACGTTCGAGGAGGTGGGCGGCTACGACGAGATCGTTCTACTGAAGGACATCCCGTTCCAGTCGCATTGCGAGCACCATCTCGCGCCGATCATCGGAAAGGCTGCAATCGCGTATCTGCCGCGCGACAAGGTTGTTGGCATCAGCAAGCTTGCGCGCGTGCTTCACGGCTTTGCGCGGCGCCTGCAGGTTCAGGAGCGCCTGACAGCGCAGGTCGCAGACACGATCTGGGAGCACCTGCAGCCAAAGGCGGTCGCGGTCGTCATCGAGGCAAGCCACGCGTGCATGACTGCAAGGGGCGTTTCAACTCCAGGTGTCATGATGACCACCAGCCGGATGATGGGTACGTTCCGTGAGGATGAACGGAGCCGCCGCGAAGTGCTTGCCCTGATGGGCTATTGAGCTTCCCGGATGAGCGGGGCGATCCTGCTGGCCTGAAGATCGCCCCGCACCACCCCAGGAAGGGGTGGCAAAGGAATGGGCCTCGGGCCTTCAGGCGTGCGAGGGGCTCTCCATGCCGTGCTTCAGCGCACTCATCTGGTCATGGCCCGATTTCACTTGTTGATAGAGGCGTTCGACGAGGTCGTGGGTCTCCGCGTTGAGATCGCCGCTCTGCAGTGCAGCCTGCCATTTTTCCTTGAGATAGTCCTCACCGCGCTCGACCTCGTTGATGATCGATTTCTCGTCGCGTCCGGTGACTGCGGCCTTAAGGTCCTCGAACCGCTGGTGGGCCTTGCCCATGAATGACCCGCTGTCCTCGGGATTCCCGCCAAGGCGCCGCACTTCGGTGCGCAGCTGCTCGACAATCTGCTGCCGTTCGTCGGCGCGCATGCGGAAGATCTCGCGGAAGCGCTCGTTGTCGATGTTCTGGGCGCTGTCCTCGTATCCCGTGACACTGTCGATGGTCGTTGCGATCAATGTGTTGAGGGTGCTGATCGTATCCGAATGTTCAGCCATCTTCTTAGCTCCGCTTGTTGGAAAAGGGTTCACACTGATGAACGCTCAACCTCGTCGGCCGATGCGACCACCGGGCCGAAAATTTGCTTCATCGGCCCCGAATTGCTGTCAGTCTGCCGCCCGCGTGTGACTGCGAAGGGGGCGAGTCGATGGCACTGACACGACGAGTGCTGCTCGAGGAGATCGGAAGGATAGGGGGGATCGGCGCAGCCTATATGGCGATGGAGGCGCTTGGCCTCGCGATACCGACAGCGGCCGGTGCCGAAAATTTTCGTCTTCCGCCGTCAAGCGGAAACGGGCGGTCCGTCCTTGTCCTTGGAGCCGGGATCGCGGGGCTCGTTTCAGCTTACGAATTGAAGCGCGCTGGCTACCGGGTGGCCGTTCTTGAAGCGCGCGACCGGATCGGCGGGCGCTCCTGGACCATCCGGGGCGGGGACCGCATCGCCCAGAACGGACGAGAGGATCAGCTCGCGAAATTCTCGCCTGGTCTCTATTTCAACGCTGGTCCCGCCCGCATTCCCTCAACCCACCGGGTGATCCTCGGTTATGCCCGCCGACTTGGCGTTCAGCTAGAAACCTTCGTGAACGCCAACCGGAACGCGGGTTGGGATTTTGGCGGCAAGGTCTACCCCGAGCGGCGCAGGGTCGAGGATATGCGGGGGCAGATCGCCGAACTGCTCGCGAAAGCGATCGACCTCAAGGCCCTTGATGGATTGGTACCTCCGGACGAACTCGGCGCGCTTCGGCAGTTCCTGGTGCCCTATGGTTCGCTCGGCCCGAAAGGCGATTACCTGCCATCAGGCTCGTCGGGCTGGGCAGCCCAGGGCGGAGCCTATCTCGAGGCACCGGTCCCCCTCCCGCGGCTCGGTTTCAAGGAACTCGCGCCATCGCCTGCCGTGACCTTGCCTTACCTGTTCGAGCACCTCTGGGAGATGCAGATGACCATGCTCCAGCCCGTCGGCGGCATGGATCGGATCGCACACGCCATCTACAACGAGGTCAAGCCGATGGTGAGCCTGCGTTCCCCCGTCACGGCAATTCGCCGGGCAGGGCGTGGAGTTCGCATAGAACATGGCCCCGGCACAAAGGTCAGCGAGGCGGACCTTTGCATCTGTACCCTCGGCGCAAACCTCCTGTCGCGTATCCCGAACGATTTCTCAGCAGCAAAGAACGCGGCGCTAAGGACGGTCCAATATCTTCCAAGCGTCAAGGTCGCGTTTGAATCCCCGCGCTTCTGGGAGACCGACGACAATATCTTCGGCGGCCTCGCCTGGACCGACCGCGCGAACGAGAATGTGATCTATCCCTCGAGCAGCTACGGGACAGCGAAAGGTGTGCTGGTCGGAGCCTATGTGTCCGGCTGGACGAACCCCGACAATCCGCAGAAGTTCGCGGCCTTCAGCAACGAGGAACGCCTTCGTCTCAGCCGCGATTCGATCGAGGCCCTTCATCCGGGGCGCTCGAGGCTGCTTTCGAAAGGCGTATCGGTCGGATGGGGCCTCGTTCCCTATTCGGAAGGAACGGGTGCAATCTGGCCGGGCGGACCAGCCGGGAACCAGCCGCGGCCGGCGGATTATGCCGAGCTGCTGAAGCCCGAGGGACCGATCGTCTTTGCGGGCGAGCATCTGAGCTATCAGGGACTATGGCAGGAGGGCGCCGCGCTCTCCGCCCACGAGGCGCTGAAGCTCGTCTCGAGCATGGCAGGGGAAATGCCTTTGAAGGTTGCGAGCCTGTGAGCCGCGAGGGTGGATGCGCATGTGGCGCAGTGCGTTACCGGCTGACGAGGGAGCCGCTGTTCGTTCATTGCTGCCACTGCACTTCCTGCCAGCGGGAAACGGGGTCGGCGTTCGTCATCAACGCGCTCATCGAGGCCGGTGCGGTTGAAAAGGTCAAGGGCGCTCCGCGGCCGGTCATGACACCGTCGGAAAGCGGTCGCGGGCAGCAGATCTGGCGCTGTCCCGAGTGCGAGGTCGCGCTTTGGAGCAATTATGGCGGAGCTTCAGACGTCGTCCGCTTCGTTCGAGCGGGCACGCTTGACGAGGCCGCGAAGATCGAGCCCGACATCCACATCTACACCCGCTCCAAGCTGTCGTGGGTGCAGCTTCCCGAAGGCGCGCTCGCGGTCGATGCCTATTATGACAGCAGCGAGGTCTGGCCCCGGGAGAGCCTGGAGCGCCGGAAGGCAGTCCTTGGCTAGGCGTTCCTCGAAATTAGAAGGGGTGGACTTCGCGGAACTGCGCTAATTGCTGGCGTGTATTCGCCAGCGTGAATAATAGCTGTTCATCGCGTCGAAGGGGGTTTTCACATGCGCTTCGCCAAGCTCGTCTCCATCTCGCTCGCGCTCGCCGCAACATCCCTTGGTGCAAGTGCGGCGCCTTGCGCGCCTTCGAGCGTCGCTTCGGCGGTCGCCTCGACCTCCCGCTCTCCCGACAACGTCAAGCTCGACAGCGGACGAAAGCCTGCCGAGGTGCTTCAGTTTCTCGGCCTCAAGGCCGGCATGAACGTCCTCGATCTCTTTGGGGCCAATGCCTATTGGGCGGAAATCACGTCGCCGGTGGTTGGGCCAAAGGGCCATGTGACGGTCTGGAATCCGACCCAGTTCCTCAGCGACAAGAGGAAACAGTCGTTCGAAGCCTTCATGGCCTCGCATCCCAATGTTTCGATCGTGACGTCCGCCTTTGAATCGCCCGACCTTCCCAAGAACTTTGCCGACCTCGTGATCCTCAATGACAATTACCACGACACCTATTGGCAGAATGAGAAGCTCAAGGTTCCAAAGATGGATCCCAATGCCTTCCTCAAGGCCGTTTATGAATCCATGAGGCCTGGCGCGGTGATCGGCGTCATTGATCATGTGGCAAATGCCAACAGCGATACACGCGCGACAGTCGAGAAATACCACCGCATTGACCCCAACGTCGTCAAAGCGGATTTCAAGCGTGCTGGTTTCGTGCTTGTCGGGAGCAGCGATATCCTTAGGAATGCTGCCGATGCGCACGACCTTGAAGTTCACGACCCCAAGATCATCGGCAAGACCGATCGCTTCATCTTCAAGTTCAAGAAGCCGCGTTGACGCAAGATAGCGGGGCCGCTGCAGGAGGCGGCATGAACTTCCGGGCTTATTACGCGCTCGCCGCGCTGGTCCTTGGGCTTCTCGCAGGCATTCTGGCGGGCAATTTGAGCGAGATCCCGCGTGCCAACGCGCTCGGGGTCGCGTCATTTGTCGGGACCTTGTGGCTGAATGCGCTGAAGATGACGGTCATCCCCCTCGTCGTCGCTTTGCTCGTCGTTGGCATTGCAAAGAGCGCGGAGGCAGCAAAGGCCGGGCGGATCGCCGGCAGGTCCGTCCTCTGGATCGTCATCATCTGCACAGGTTCAGCGATCTTCGGCGCACTTGCAACGCTTGCTCTCACCGACATCTTCCCGCTCGCGAGGGAAACGGCCCAACTGCTTCAGGGCGCCCTTGGGAAGGTCGAGCAAACGGCTGCGGGACCCCTTCCTGGAGCCGTCGAATTCTTCAAGGGGATCGTTCCTCCCAACGTCATAGCCGCAGCAAGCAACGGCGATGTCCTGCCACTCACCGTGTTTGCAGTGCTGTTCGCGCTTGCGCTGACGAGGATCCCGGCGGAGGGCCGACGCGCCGTGGTCGTCCTCTTCGATGCGATTTCGGAGGCATTGCTGGTCGTGATCACCTGGGTGCTCGCGGTCGCCCCGATCGGGGTGTTCGCCCTGGCGTTCACTGTCGGATCAACTGCAGGCGGCGCGGCCTTCGCGGGCCTTGGCCATTATGTCGTGATCATTTCGGTGATCGGGATCCTCGTGACCATCGCCGCCTATCCGCTTGCCGTCCTCGTCGGACGGGTGCCGATGGGCGAGTTCACCCGCGGCCTCATTGCGCCGCAAGCCGTCGCGATCTCGACCCGCTCGTCGCTTGCCTCGCTTCCTGCAATGCTTGCGTCGGCGCGCGTCATGCAAATCCGCGAGGAGGTGAGCGATGTGACCCTCCCCATCGCGGTCGCCCTGTTCCGGGCGACGGGGCCGGCGATGAACGTCGCGGTAGCCTTTTATGTCGCCCACTGGCTCGGTCTCCAGCCGAGCATCACCCAGATGATCGCAGCGACCGCGGTCGGCGCGGTCATGAGCTATGGTGCAGTGAGCCTTCCAGGGGAGGTCAGCTACATCAGTTCGATCGCCCCGATCGCGCTCGCGCTTGGCGTTCCAATCGCGCCGCTCGGCCTTCTCGTTGCGGTGGAGATGGTCCCCGACATCTTCCGCACGGTCGGCAATGTCAGCCACGACGTCGCCCTTGCGGCGATCGTCGATCGCGATCCCAAGAAGCTGAACGCCAGCTGACCACCGTTCGTCGATTGAGCGTCTGACGAACGGCCTTCGTCGCGTCGCCGACAAATCACCGAGCGGTCATCGAGAGTGTCGGGATTGCGTCATCGCCCTGGTTCATAGGGACGATGCGGCGCGGGCCCCTCCAACTTCCCCAGCTCCCGCGCCGCGCAAAAGGGAGACGAACAATGTTGAAGACCCTTCCCGCGCTGGCGGCTCTCGCAATTGCCTCCGCGCTGGTGGTGCCGACCGTCAGCCAGGCTGCCGAGCAAGACTCGATGCGCGTTTCCTATGCCGATCTCAATCTCGCCAGCGACTTTGGGCAGCAGAGGCTGCAGGGGCGGATTGCTTTTGCCGCATCGGTGGTCTGCGGACCTGCAGATCATCGTGATGTGCCGTTCGTCCAGGCAATCGGAGAATGCCGCGCCGCAACCATTGCCGACGCCCAGCCAGCCTATCAAGCCGCGATCCGGTCAGCACGTCACGGCGAGGTCGAGGTTCTGGGCGCTGCGTTGATCGTTACCGCCCACTGATCCCGGCGGTGCCGATCATCCCTGGCCGCCGCGCGCCCACCCTCGGCGCGCGGCGGTCCTTTTCTTATCGGCCGGCGATCGCTCTAACGCGGTCGGAATAGAGGCGTCCGACAGGCTGTTCGGTGCCGTCGGCGAGGCGGGCGATCCAGCGTCCCGAGGGATTGCGGCTGAAACCCGAAATGAAATCCTTCCGGACGATTGCCGACCTGTGCAGCCGAACAAACAGCTCCGGATCGAGGCCTTCCTCGAGCGCGGCCATCGAGTGATGGATGAGCCAGCTGCGGCGCCCGACGTGGAGCCGCATATAGTCACGCTCGGCTGATACCCTGTCGACATCGCGGGCGGCGATGCGGACCAGGCCCGAGAGGTCGGAAGCCCAGAATTCCTCGAGCCACTGCGATGCCTTGCCGGCAACCGGCTCGGCGCTCCGCTGCTGGAGATAGGCTCCCGCCCGGTCGAGCGCGCGTTGAAGCCGCCCGGGATCAACGGGCTTCATGAGATAATCCACCGCTTCGACCTCGAATGCGGCGACTGCGAACTGGTCGAATGCCGTTACGAACACGACTGCCGGCGAGGGGCGCTGCGCGGCAAGTGCGCGGGCGACGCCGATGCCGTCGAGGCCGGGCATTGCAATGTCGAGCAACAGCAGGTCGGGATGCAGCGCTTCAGTGAGGTTGATTGCGCTGTCGCCGTCGCTTGCAGTGCCGACGAGCTGCGCGCCCTCGGCCCTCGCCAGCAGCAGCTGGAGACGTTCGGCGGCCAGCGGCTCGTCGTCAGCAATCAAAACGCGCAACGGGTTCTGTTCAGCCATTCGTCTCCACCGGCATTGTCAGGGATACCTTGAACCCGCCGCCATTCATGGGGCCGTAACGGCAGCTCGCCCGGTTGCTCCAGCGCGCTTCAAGTCGCTGGCACACGTTGGCGAGCCCGAGCCCCGTCCCCTCATGGGTCGCGGCCGGAAGGTCCTCCTTGCCGCCATGCTTCAGGCGGTTGCTGATCTCGAGCACCATCCTGTGATTGTCGAGGTGCCGGGCCTCGATCCTGATGACCACGGCCTTGCGGCTCTTAGAGACACCGTATTTGATCGCGTTCTCGACGATCGGCTGGAGGATGAGCGCCGGCATTCGGGCCTGCTCAAGTTCGCTTGGAACGTCGATCTCGACGGTGAGGCGGTCGGGGAACCTTGCCATCTCGATATCGAGGTAGAGGCGCTGGAGGTCGATCTCCTCGGCGAGGCTCACATCGGCGCTGGGATCCAGAGAAAGGCTGGTGCGGAAAAAGGTCGAGAGCGCCAGCAGCATGGTTTCGGCGCGGTCCGTCCGGCCAGTCATGACAAGGGAGGAGAGGGAATTGAGCGTGTTGAAAAGGAAATGGGGATTGGCCTGGTAACGAAGGGC
>DATMHD010000044.1:0-14385 GCA_035555075.1 Sphingomicrobium sp.
GCGAGCTGCTGCAGCTGCTCGGCCACTTCGCCGGTGATGGGATCGTCGACTGCGACCAGCGCCACTGCCTCGCCACCTTCCTTGCGCCGCCCAAGATTGAACGTTGCGATATTGATCCGGTTTTCGCCAAGCTCGGTGCCAAGCGAGCCGATGAAACCGGGCTGGTCGTCGTTGACGATATAGATCATCTGGCCGGTGAGCTCCGCTTCGACTGGAATGCCGAAGATATTCACCAGGCGCGGCGCACGATTGCCGAACAGCGTTCCTTCGACCCTCTTGTCACCATGGTCGGTGCCGACGCTGACTGCGACCAGTGTATGATAGTCACCTTCGCCCTCGTTCCGGATCTCGCGAACCGCAATGCCGCGCTCCTTTGCGAGGTACGGTGCATTCACCATGTTCACGGTGTCTGACCAGGTGCGCATGAGACCCGCAAGAACCGCACCCGTGATCGGCTTAATGTTGAGTTCCGCGGCTGCGCCCTCGACTTCGATGTCGATCGAGCGGATCTCGGTTCCGGCGATCTGCCCGACCAGCCGGCCGAGCCTCTCTGCAAGACCCATGTAGGGCTTGAGACGAGGCGCTTCCTCGGCCGAGAGCGAGGGCACATTGACGGCATTGGTGATCCCGCCGAGCAGCAGGAAATCGCTCATCTGCTCCGCGATCTGGATGGCGACGTTGACCTGCGCTTCCGTGGTCGAGGCGCCAAGATGCGGCGTACAGATGAGGCCGGGCGTACCGAAAAGCTCATTCTCGCGGGCAGGCTCCTGAGCAAACACATCGAGGGCCGCGCCGGCGATGTGCCCGCTCTCCAGTCCGTCCTTCAGCGCTGCTTCATCGATCAGCCCGCCGCGCGCGCAGTTGACGATCCTCACGCCCTTCTTTGTCTTGGCGAGTGCCTCGCGGCCGAGGATGCCGCGCGTCTGGTCCGTCAAGGGGGTGTGGAGCGTAATGAAGTCCGCACGCGTAAGCAGCTCATCGAGTTCGACCTTGTCGACACCGAGCTCGAGCGCGCGTTCGGACGACAGGAAAGGGTCATAGGCCGCAACCTTCATCCTCAATCCGTGCGCGCGGTCGGCGACGATCGAGCCGATGTTGCCGGCGCCGATCAGCCCGAGCGTCTTGCCGGTGACCTCGACGCCCATGAAGCGGTTCTTTTCCCACTTGCCGGACTGCGTCGACTGATTGGCTTGAGGGATCTCGCGGGCAAGCGCGAACAGCATTGCGATCGCATGCTCTGCAGTGGTGATGGAATTGCCAAAGGGGGTGTTCATGACGACGATGCCGCGCGCCGAGGCGGCCGCGACATCGATCGTGTCGACACCTATTCCGGCCCGCCCGATGACCTTCAGCCGGGGGAGTGCTGCGTCCATTGCAGCTGCATTGACCTTGGTGGAGCTCCGCACTGCAAGGCCGTCGTATTGGCCCAGGATCGCACTCAGCTCGTCGCTGCTGAGGCCCGGCTTTTCGTCGACGACGATGCCGCGTTCGCGGAAAATGGCCGCTGCGCGCGAGTCCATCTTGTCGGCGATGAGGACTTTGACTGGCTGGTTCACTTGGTCGCCTCCCACGCCCAGTCGAGCCATGGACAAAGCGCCTCCACATCGGCCCTCTCGACGGTCGCCCCGCACCACACGCGAAGACCGGGCGGCGCGTCGCGGTAAGCTGTAACGTCGAACGCCGCTCCCTCGCGCTCGAGCAGCTGCCCGATTGCCTTTTGCCGCTCGCGGTTCGTCTTTTCATCGGAACGATCTGCAAACTGCAGGCAGACGGAGGTGTTTGAACGCAGTTCGGGGTCGACCGCGAGGTGTTCGATCCAGTGGGACTGCTGTACCCATCGATCGAGGGCCGCCGCATTGGCGTCGGCACGTCCGATCAGGCCGTCGAGACCGCCCATCCGCTCGGCCCAGTCGAGGGCGAAAAGCCAATCCTCGACGCAAAGCATCGACGGGGTGTTGATGGTTTCGCCCCTGAAAATGCCCTCGATGAGCTTTCCGCCCTTGGTCAGTCTGAAGATCTTGGGGAGGGGCCGTGGAGCCGCTTCGCGTTCGAGGCGCTCGACTGCACGGGGGCTGAGCACGATCATTCCGTGCGCCGCCTCGCCTCCCAGCGCTTTTTGCCAACTGAACGTGCCGACGTCGATCTTCGACCAGTCGATCCGCTGCGCAAAGGCGGCGGATGTCGCATCACAGATTGAAAGGCCGCTTCGATCCGCCGCGATCCACTCGGCGTCGGGCACGCGAACGCCGCTCGTCGTTCCGTTCCATGTGAAGACGATGTCCTTTGCAGGATCGATGTCTTCAAGATCCGCGATCCTCCCGTAATCGGCGGTACGAATCTCGGCATCGAGCTTCAGCTGCTTTGCAACATCCGTTATCCAGCCGCTGCCGAAGCTTTCCCAGGCGAGCATTGCAACCGGTCGGCTGCCAAGCAGCGACCAGATCGCCATTTCCATTGCGCCAGTGTCGGACGCCGGGACGATCCCCAGCCGATAGTCGGACGGAAGTCCAAGGAGCGCGTGGGTCCGTTCGATGGCTTCGCCGAGCCGTGCCTTGCCGACACTCCCACGATGGGAGCGGCCAAGGGCAATTGTTTCAAGCTTGTCGGGACTCCAGCCCGGCGGCTTGGCGCAGGGACCGGACGAGAAATAAGGACGCTTCGGTGTCGTCCGCGGTTTTTCCACGCGCACGTCAGGCGTGGGATCAGTCACTTCAGTCATGTCACTCTCCTTGCAGAGAGCTCGCGCCGCGTTGGGACGGCGTGGCCCGGAGCCGCTTGTAAGGGCGATTGCGGCGCCCGCAAGGCAGGATAGGAATGTTTCGGCCCCGATTCTTGTTTGGAGCCCTTGCTGCACTGCACAACAGACTGAATTTTCCACAAATTATGCGCTCTCGCTCCCCGAATTGAACGGTTCACCGCGCCGACCGGACGACTCGTCCCGAGAGGGTCTGACAGAGGTTGAATTTGTTAACCATCCGAAAGCAGTGTCACCGAGGCCAGCACGCGGTGGGCAATACGCGGGTTTGGCGCTGGGGCTGGGGAGCTCCGTTCAGAGACGAATTTGGTGACGTGCCGCTGAGCGCGCGCGCCGGAAGTGGAGCGGGATCAGATGACGCAAGTATTGGCCGCAACGACAGGCCTTTTTCGCGACCGCGACCTCTTTATCCACGATGGTTCAAAGCTTCGCCGCTTTCGTGTTTCCGCACCGCTCCAGGCGGTGTTTTTCATGGTTCTTCTCGGACTTGTCGCCTGGGCCAGCTATGCGACCGCGCGGCTTGTGACGCGGCCCTATTCGCCGCTGGCCGGCCAGTCCGTCAGCCTTCCCGCGGCCACAGAGGCGCGCGCCCGGCTGATCGAACAACGACAAGGACTGATCGAAGCCGCACTTGCTGGCCAGAAGATCGATCCGCAGCTGATCGCGGCCGCCCAGAGCGGCCGCGTTGCCAATGACGGCCCCCTTGCGCGCGTTGAACAGGCGCAGCTTCAGCAGGCGGCGCTCGTCGCAAAGGCACTGGACGTTCGTTACCAGGTCACTGCGGCCGAACTGAAGCGCCTTGGCATCACGCCGGCGCGGGTCGGCAGCCGCGAAGGTGTCGGCGGCCCATTCGAAGCGGCAGGCAATTCGACCTTCAAGACGCTGTTCGACAGCTGGAAGAAGCTCGATCAGCTCCAGGACGGAGTGATCGCGATCCCCTCCGACAAGCCGGTGAAGATGAATGTCGAATTCACGAGCGGCTTTGGAGTTCGTTCCGACCCCTTCGTGCATGGTGCCGCAATGCACCCCGGAATTGATCTTGCCGGAGCCTATGGAACACCGATCTACGCGACGGCCGAGGGCACGGTCTTGCGCGCCGGATGGAACAGCGGTGGCTACGGGAACATGGTGGAGGTCGATCACGGCCGCGGCATCGTGACACGCTACGGCCACATGTCGGCAGTCCTCGTGCACGCTGGCGATCACGTGACTCGCGGAGAGCAGATCGGCCGCATGGGTTCGACGGGCCGCTCGACAGGTAACCACCTCCACTACGAGGTGCGGATCGACGGCCGGCCGGTCAACCCGATCCCCTTCATGAAGTCGACCGATTATGTGCTGGCGATGCAGCGCCGCTCCGGCGCCGCCTCGATGGATGCAGTGGCGATCGGCGGACCGACCGGCGGCCAGCATTAATCGAGCGCTTGTGAAGCGCGCGACTTTCGCGCGCGTCCTTGCTTCCTTGTGCGGTTCGACGCCGCATCCTATTTTCGCTTCGTGAGCGAAGCCCAGATCACCCTTACCGAAAATGCTGCAAAGCGCGTCGCCTGGATCGCGTCGCGCCAGCAAAAGCCCGCGATCCTTCGCCTCTCGGTCGATGGCGGTGGCTGCGCCGGCTTCACCTACAAGTTCGAGCTTGCGCCGAACTCGGAGAGCGATGACGAGATCGTCGAGACCGACGGGGTCAGGCTGGTCGTTGATCCCATCAGCCTTGATCTCGTCAGAGGCTCGGCGGTTGATTTCGTGGAGGACCTTGGCGGAGCGGCCTTCCGCGTGACCAATCCCAATGCGCAGTCGGGATGCGGCTGCGGTTCCAGTTTTTCGGTCTAGCGGTCCATCGCATGCTGATGCGACTCGCCGGCCGCGGCACTCGCCGAGGGGCAGCTGACGTTGGGATTGAACGGCGCAAATCGTCCCGCGGGATTGTCCCTGAATAGCCACACGTGAAGGTCGTAGTGCGGCTCGAACATATGGGCCTCGTCCACCTTCGTTCGCGGATCGTCGGCCATCATTTCGTACTTCACGCCGTGAAAGCTCGGCGGCTCCTTGTGCCCCGCCTTCGCCCATGCCCAGCGGAACACCAGGTTCTCGACTGCAACCAGCTTTAGCGAACCGTCAGCCTGCGGTTCGTAGACGAGGACGGCCGGCTTCATGAAATCCGTATGCGTACCGTTTCCATTGACCCGCGGGTTGGGCGGCGCGCTGATCCCGAGGAGATCGGGACGGAAGAAATGAATGCCCATCGCGCCGGCGCTCGCCGGGCCGCCCATCATCTTGGACGTTACGCACATATTGGCCGGATCGCGGACATAGCCTTCGGCAAGCGCCTCTTTGACGTCCTGAAAGCGCGCGGTTGCCTCGCGAACGGTTGCCAGGTCGGGCTCTGAGGGAGCCCCGTGGAGCGGGTGCGAAAGAGCCACCGCGAGCGCGAGCGCGCCGCTACTCAGTTTCGGAATCATGGATTTTCTCTTTTTCGCTAAAGCGCGAAGCTGGAGCTAAGCTTCGGGTGAAGCACACGCCGCAGCGGGCGGCTCGTCGCGTGGGGCCGATCGGCCTTTGACGACTTCGCCTTGCCCCTGGTCGAGTTGTCCTCGACCTTGGCCCGCGCGGCGTGAGCTAGGGCTATGTCTGACCAGAGGGGACTCATAGCGGAAATGCCTGAGCTCCGGTGATGATCTGGATTGCGAGCAGCACCGCGCCAACGGTCACCATACCCCCGAATCCGGCTTTTGCGCGACTGATGAACACGGTCACGTTCCCCTTTGACTTCGTGTTTGAAGCTTGAGTGCTTAATGATCTCGAGCCCGTTCAGCCGCCACGGGAAACTCTTGGAAATTCGCGTTTTCGGCGACACGCGAGATTCTAAATGTTGACGAGTTGTGCGGAATTGTGCGGAGATGTGCGCAATTCAGGGGCGATTCCATGCAGGGCGAACTCAGCGTCGAAGGCAGTGAATCCGTAGCACTCGTTGTGCGCGAGGAGCTTGCACGGCGCCGGCAATCCCGACAGTGGCTTGCAGACGAGGCGAGGGTCAGCCTGTCGACGCTCGAGAAGGCTCTGGCCGGCCGGAGGCCTTTCACGCTCGCAACCGTCGTTCGGCTTGAGGATGCCCTCGGCACGAGCCTGCGCGAGCGGCGCGAGAGCATTGATGCAAAGCAGTTCGCGCCTCCCACGATGGGCGCCTACGCACGCCCCGCCGTTCAATGGCTCGAAGGCACGTACCTGACGTTGAGGCCCTCCTTCAGCGAGGTGGGTGCCATCTTCGCCTATTTGACGTCGGTCACCTGGGACGAGGGAAACGGCCATCTCATCTTCAGCGAGGCCGCACGGACCGACCGCGATTACGAGCAGAAGGGTTTCGTCTCCTTCCCCAACATCTCGGGCGCGATCTATCTCGTCACGATCAGTTCGGGCCAATATCGGATGGCGCTTCTCAACCGGCCATCCGGTCAGTCGCTCAACGGCATTCTCCTGACACTTGCTGCCGGCGAGGGAGCGCAGCTCATCCCGGCCGCTGTGCCAATCGCGCTCGTCCCCGTGCAGGAGGAGAACGATGTCGAGATCGGCGTCATTCGCACCGGGCACGCGTGCTTCGAGGAATACCGGAGCTGCGTGGATAGAATCACGCAGCGGGACTACGCGCGCTTTCCTGCCTGAGACGCCGCCGCTAAGCGAGACGGCGTGAAAATCGCCACCTACAATCTGAACGGGATCCGCGCCCGGCTTCCCCGCCTCGTCGAATGGCTCGGGTGCGAGCAGCCGGACATCGTCTGTCTGCAGGAGCTGAAATGCGCCGACGAGGCCCTGCCGATCGCCGACATCGAGGCGGCCGGCTATGGGGCGGTCTGGCACGGCCAGAAGGGCTTCAACGGTGTTGCAGTGCTGGCGAAGGGCGATACGCCCGAATTACGTCGGGTGGGCCTGCCCGGCGATCCCGACGACACCCATAGCCGGTATATCGAAGCCGAGGCGAAAGGGATCCTCGTCGGTTCACTCTATCTTCCGAACGGCAATCCCGTGGGTACCGAGAAGTTCGATTACAAGCTGAGATGGATGGAGCGTCTTTGCGCTCATGCGTCCGGGCTTCTCGATGAGGAACGCGCGACAATATTGTGCGGTGACTGGAATGTCGTCCCCGAGGACCGGGACGTCTTCTCTGTACGTGCCACCCAGCATGACGCAGTGATGCAGGTCGAGGCCCGGCAGCTTTGGCGCAGGATCGTCAATCAGGGCTGGACCGACGCCCTTCGCGCGCTCCATCCGAACGAGCCCAAGCTCTATACCTTCTGGGACTATACCGCGGGCTGCTGGCAGCGTGACCTTGGCTTCCGGCTCGATCATCTGCTCTGCTCGCCCGAGGCCGCGGACCGGCTTGGGACCGCCGGCGTCGATAAATGGGCGCGGGGCGAGGAGAAAGCGAGCGATCACGCTCCGACCTGGGTCGAGCTGCGCTAAGGCGCCGCTGGACGAACGCTCAGAATTGTTTTTCGTAGATGCGGTAGCGGTGGTTGATGTGGGCGCCGGGAAGCTCGGCGATCGACAGCATCCCCTTGTTGTCCTCGAGGATCCAGCCGAACTCGCCAACCCCGATCCCGAATTTTCCGACGCAGTCGCGGCGCGTGTACTCGATCAGCATGAAAGCCAGCTGGCTCGCCAGCCGTGACTGGTGGAGCTTGCCTGCGACCCCCATCAGCGGCACCCGGGCACGCGTGACCCGGGGCCTGCGGAGCCGCCATAGCAGTTTGATGAAATTGAACGGGAAGAGCTCCCCGTTGAGGTCCTTGGTAAGTTCGTTGATGTCCGGGATCGTCAGCATGAAGGCGACGGGTTCGCCGTCGACTTCCGCGATGCGCACGAGCTCGTTGAAGATGATCGGCTTCAGCTTCTTGCCGGCATAGGCGATTTCCGCCTCGGTCAGCGGGACATAGCCCCAATTGTGGGACCAGGCATCGTTCACGAGATTGAGGACGATGCGCGCTTCCTGGTCGAACTTGGACTTGTCGACCATCCGGATGCGGATGTGCTTGTTACGCTCGCCCATCGCGATCAGGCGGTTGATCTTGGGATCGTCCCAGTGCGCGATATCGACCTCATACGTCAGAAGGTCCTTCGCTTTCGAATAACCGGCCGCCTCGATCCAGGCGCGATATTCGGGCTTGTGATGGCCCATCATCGCCGTCGGCGGCTGCGAGAAGCCTTCGATCTCGAGTCCCGGCTCATCCCAGATGGAAAGGCTGACGGGTCCGAGCGCGCGCTTCATGCCCTGCTGCTTCAGCCAGTCCTCGGCCGTCCCGATGAGCTTTGCGGCAGTCTCGCCGTCAAGCACTTCGAACATACCCCACTGGCCGGTCCCCTCGCCCATATGTTCCTGGACGAGATCGTCGACCTGCGCGCTGATGCGTCCGACGATCCGCGACCCGCGTTCGGCAAGCCAAAACTGGGCACGGGCGTGCTCGAACCACGGGTTATTGCCCGGCGTGATGAGCCCGTGGACCTCGTCCTTGAGCGGAGGAACCCACGCAGGATCGTCCTTGTAGACCTCCCAGGCGAAATCGACGAAAGCCTTCCTGTCCTTTTTCGTGAGAACCGGACGGATCGTTACGGGGGTGCTGCTCATCTCTTATGGCTAGCGGCTGATCACGCTCAAAGCCAGTTAAGGTTGAGCCGCCTAAGTCCCGCCACTATCTCCTTCTAGACGGCCGATCTTCAGCAAAGACCAATGGAACAGACAGCGACCCTCGAGCGCAATCGCACCAGCACGGCCGAGCGTCAGCCTGCAAACATGCGCGCCGGCGACGACAGCGCAATGCTGAAGGCTGCGGCAAGTCTCACCCGCGATCTCAACCTCCCCAAGAGCGGCATCTACTGGGCCGACATGATCGGCTCGGCCGTCGTGGGCTATGCTGCACTCTTTGGCGCCATGGCCATGCATTCGGCCTGGCCGGCGCTGGCCCTGGGCCTGCTTTCCGTCCTCGCGCTCTATCGCGCTGGCTCGTTCATCCACGAGCTGACCCATATCAAGAAGGGTGCCATCAGGGGTTTCCGGCTGACATGGAACCTCATCATTGGCGTGCCGCTGATGGTTCCAAGCTTCATGTATGAGGGTGTCCACAACCAGCATCACGCGAAGCGCTATTACGGGACGATCGAGGATCCCGAATATCTGCCGCTTGCACTGATGCATCCCTGGACCCTGCCGGTCTTCCTGGTCGCTGCCGTACTGGCACCGGTCGGGATGTTGATCCGCTTTGCTGTTCTTGCCCCTCTGTCGATCCTCTCCCCGCGGCTCCGCGCGATGGTGGTGGGCCGCTACTCGGGGCTCCAGATCAATCCCAGGTTCGTTCGTCCAAGGCCTACGGGCGAGTTCGCGCGCGACTGGGCATTGCAGGAAGCTGCGTGCAGCATCTGGGCGATCGCACTGCTCGCCATGGTTGCGCTCGGGATCGTTCCTCTCCGCGACCTCCTCATTTTTCTCGGCATCGCCTCCGGCGTGATGCTTCTCAACCAGGTGCGCACGCTTGTCGCACATCTTTGGGAAAACGAGGGCGATCCGATGAATGTCACGGCCCAGTTCCTCGATAGCGTCAACGTGCCGCCGCCGGCGAGCCTTCCGGCCCTGTGGGCGCCGGTCGGGCTTCGCTACCACGCGCTCCACCACCTGCTTCCAGGGCTTCCCTATCATAATCTTGGCGAGGCCCACCGACGCCTCTGCCGCGAACTTGATTCAAATTCCGTCTATCATCACGCGACCCACCGGCATCTCTCGGCGCTGGTCGCGCGGCTCGCGGCAAGCACCTTGACTAGCCGGCGTAATTCGGCTTGAGGCCTTGATGTCCGGCGAGCCGTTGAGCTCGCCGTTCTTGTTAGGGGTGAAGGCGGTCCCCCGAAGAACTGCCTGGCCGGGGTTACCTGATACGGACCCCAGACGAACGAAAGGACAAGACAATGCGCCATCGTGTTGGCGGCCGTAAGCTTCAGCGCACCTCGAGCCACCGAGCCGCCCTGTTCCGCAACATGGCTTCAGCGCTCATCAAGCACGAGCAGATTCTGACGACCACGGCAAAGGCGAAGGAGCTTCGCCCCTATGTTGAAAAGCTGGTCACGCTTGCAAAGCGCGGCGGGCTTTCGAACCGCCGTCTCGCTCAGTCCCGGCTGATGGACGACAAGCAGCTCGCGAAGCTTTTCGACGTGATCGCTCCCCGCTACGCGGACCGCAATGGCGGCTATACCCGGATCATCAAGGCCGGGATCCGTTCGTCGGACGCGGCGCCGATCGCGGTGATTGAGTTCGTCGACCGTGACGTCGCCGCCAAGGGCCAGGATTCCGGGCCTGTTGTCGAGCAGGAAGAGTTCGAAGCCGCCTAAGGCCAAGCCTCGTTTCGCCGGATTCGTTCCGGCTACGGATTGGTGATATCATTGCCCGCCACTTGGGGGCGGGCAATGGGTTATTACCGCCTGTATTTCATGGACCGCTTCAGCGGCCACATCGATCATTTCCGCGAGTTCCAGGCGGATCATGATGATGCTGCGCTCGAGATCGCGGAGCGCTGGCGCGAGGACGTGCCGATGGAGCTGTGGAATCTCGAGCGCAAGCTCAAGCACTGGGACCTGCCAGCCCTCGATTGAAATAGCTGAACAGAAGCAAACGACCGGTTCAGGGACGGTGCAACGCCGTAACGATAGACCCGAACCTCAGCCCACGCGTTGTGCGGGTGGGTCGGGAACGAGAACCAGGGAGTAAGAGGGCCATGAAGGTTATCGTCAAGGTTCTGGCAGGCGGCGCCGTGATTGCCGCTCTGGCCAGCGCAGCGCCCGCGTCGGCGCAATATTATCCCGGATACGGCTATGGCAGTCCCTATGGCGGCAATGTCGTCGGCGAGGTGCTGAACAACGTGCTCGGCGGCGGCTACGGCTATGCCCAGAACAGCCAGATCGCAGTCAATCAGTGCGCTGCTGCCGTCCAGGCGCGCCTCAGTCGCAATGGTTACGGTTATGGCGGGGGCTATGGCTACGCCAGCGGACGCGTCCTCGGGATCAGCCGTGTCGAACCCCGTGGCGACGGCGGTCTGAGGATTCGTGGAGTTGCGACCAGCGGCTACAGCGGCCGTCCCGACCTCACCTTCAGCTGCAAGACGGACTACCGCGGTTTCATCCGCGATATCGATGTCGATCGTGCGTCGATCAATTACAATTACGGCTACACGCCTTACGGCAACTATGATTATTCGCAGTACGGCTATCGCCGCTACTAGACGCTATAATCGGTGACCAAAGCTGCGCCGGGGCTCTTCCTAAGGGCTCCGGCGCATTGCTTCGTCAAACTTTACTCTTCTGGCCGGGCTCCCTATCGGCCCGCCATGACGGTCCAGTCCTCCAAGAGCTTCACCGGCGAATCGATCCTCATCGTCGACTTTGGCAGTCAGGTGACGCAGCTCATCGCGCGCCGCATCCGCGAGGCGGGCGTCTATTCCGAGATCGCTCCGTTCAATGCCGCCGAGGACGCCTTCAACCGGCTGAAACCCAAGGGGATTGTATTTTCCGGCGGTCCCGCCTCGGTCATCTCCAAGGACAGCCCCCGCGCTCCGCAGGCATTGTTCGACAGCTCCCTTCCACTTCTTGGGATCTGCTATGGCCAGCAGACCCTCCACCAGCAGCTTGGTGGGAAGGTCGTCGCTTCCGATCAGCGGGAATTCGGACGGGCTTTCATCAAGATCCTGTCTCCGTCCGCATTGTTCGACGGCCTGTGGGAAGTCGGGGAGAAGCACCAGGTCTGGATGAGCCACGGCGACAGGGTCGAAACGCTCGCTCCCGGGTTCGAGGTCGTCGCCGCGTCCGAGGGAGCGCCGTTCGCGATCGCGACCAACGAGGAGGCAAAGAGATACAGCCTCATGTTCCATCCCGAAGTCGTCCACACCCCCGACGGCGGCAAGCTGCTTGCGAATTTCGTGCGGCACGTATGCGGATGCGCGGGCGACTGGTCGATGGCGAGCTTCCGTGATGCGAAGATGGAGGAGATCCGTGAGCAGGTCGGCAGCGGCCGGGTGATCTGCGGGCTTTCTGGCGGTGTCGACAGCGCCGTTGCGGCAGTTCTCATCCATGAAGCCATCGGCGATCAGCTCACCTGCGTGTTCGTCGATCATGGACTGATGCGGCTCGGAGAGGCGGAACAGGTCGTCTCGCTGTTCCGCAACAGTTACAACATCCCCCTTGTACATGTCGACGCGAGCCAGGACTTCCTCGCCGGCCTCGAGGGGGTCACCGATCCCGAGGCCAAGCGCAAGTTCATCGGCAAGACCTTTATCGACGTGTTCGAAGCCGAGGCAGAGAAGATCGGAGGCGCCGATTTCCTTGCGCAAGGAACATTGTACCCGGACGTCATCGAGAGCGTGAGCTTTACCGGTGGCCCATCCGTGACGATCAAAAGCCACCACAATGTGGGTGGTTTGCCAGAACGGATGAACATGAAGCTCGTCGAGCCGCTTCGCGAGCTGTTCAAGGACGAGGTGCGCGAGCTGGGACGGGAGCTTGGCTTGCCCGAAGCGTTCGTGACCCGTCACCCCTTCCCGGGGCCGGGTCTTGCGATCCGCATCCCGGGTGAAGTCACGCCGGAGAAATGCGACATCCTTCGAAAGGCCGACGCCGTCTATCTCGAAGAGATACGCAATGCCGGCCTCTACGATGCGATCTGGCAGGCGTTCGCGGTCCTGCTGCCGGTGAGGACGGTCGGCGTCATGGGCGATTACCGGACCTACGACTATGTCTGCGGACTGCGGGCCGTAACGTCACTTGATGGCATGACCGCCGACATTTACCCCTTTGACCCCGCGTTTCTGAGCAGGGTCGCGACCCGTATCGTCAACGAAGTGCAAGGCATCAACCGCGTCGTGTACGATTATACCTCGAAGCCGCCGGGAACAATCGAATGGGAGTGAGATTGGCGCTTGCCGCTGCGGCGCTGATGGCGCCCGCCGCCGGCCAGCAGCCGAAGCTCGACCCGGACACGCGGTCATGGTGGGCGACGACCGCCCAGCTCTCGAACGACGGCATGGAAGGCCGCGACACGGGCTCGGCCGCCTATGAACGTGCAGCACAGCTTGTTGCATCAAAATTCAGGGCAGCTGGACTGAGACCGGCGGGCGAGGGCGGTACCTGGTTCCAGCGCGTCCCCATGCACGAGATTGCGATTAGCCGAGCAAGACTGGGCATCGGCGGACGCCCGCTCGTCTTTCTCCACGATTTGACGGTCTCGCCCGCCAGGGGGATGCCCCAGCACGTTGAGCTCCCCATCACCTACGGCGGCTATTGCGGAACGGGCGCGCTTGGCGATGTGAAGGGCAGGATTGTCATCTGCCACGGGACGCACAGATCCGGGCTTCCGAGCGCAAGCCAGCGGGAGGCTGCCGTCCGAGCTGCCGGTGCCGCGGGCATTCTGACGGTCGCGGATCCGGGCTTCACGGTCGAGCCGCCGCGCTGGCCCTATGCCTACGCAAGGACCGTTACCCTTTCGACCGATCCCAAGAAGGATGATCCTTTCCTCAAGATGACACTGAATGCGGAGGCGCTGGGCAAGCTCCTTGCCGGCACTGCGAGGAACAGTGCTGCGCTCATCGCCGCGGGAAGCGACGGTCGTCCGCTTCCAAGCTTTGCACTGCCGGGCCGTTTCCGGGCGGACTTCACCATCCGCCAGCGCGACATTTCCTCGCCAAATGTGATCGCCTTGCTTCCAGGCTCGGATCCCGCGCTCGCCCATCAGGCCATCGTGCTTTCGGCACACCTGGATGGCTATGGCTATGGCGAACCGGTAAGGGGCGACCGCATCTACAATGGGACGCTCGACGATGCCGCTTATGTCGCTCTTCTGATCCGCCTCGCCGAGCGCCGGCATGGACAGCCCTTCCGCCGCCCGATCCTGTTCCTTGCGGTTACCGGCGAGGAAAAAGGGCTGCTTGGCTCACGCTGGTTCGTGCAGCACATGACGCTTCCAAAGTCGCGCATCGCCGCCGACATCAACCTTGATCAGCTTCGTCCGATCTTCCCGCTGGAATTGCTGACCGTTCACGCGCTCGACGAGACGAGTTTGGGTGATGACGCAAGGAGCGTGGCGCATGGCCTTGGGATTGAGGTGCAGCGTGATCCGGAGCCCGAGCGCAACCTCCTTCAGCGCTCCGACCAGTGGCCCTTCATGCAGGCCGGAATTCCGGCGATCGCCTTCGTCTTCGGCTATCGTCCGGGCTCCCGCAGCGAGCAGATCTACCGGACATGGTACAAGACCGCATACCACAAGCCGCAGGACGATCTCGCGCAGCCGATGGACTGGAAGGCCGCAGCAGACTTCAACCGTTTCTTCTATTCGCTCGTCGACCGTGTCGCGAATGAGGACCCTGCTCCGTCGTGGAGACCCGGCAGCGTTCTAAAGCCGCATTGATCTGGGGGTGTCTGCGATTAGCCTCCCGGCTTCAGAAAGCGGGGGCTGAATGGAATTCTTCAACTATGTGATGGTGCTTGCCTCGGTCATCATTGGCCTTGCAGTCACTCACCTCCTCCAGGGCGTCGCAAAGCTCATCCAGCATCCCGAGCGCGAGAAGCTCTACTGGGTCCACCTGATGTGGGTCGCGCTCATGTTCCTCAAC
>DATMHD010000045.1:0-5570 GCA_035555075.1 Sphingomicrobium sp.
GCGATGCGCTCTGCAGCCGCGATGATCTCGGGCGCTGGAGTGACCGCTGTCATTCCGACCGTTCGACGTCCTGGCTGCGCAACGCAGGCATCGGCAGGGCAGAGATCGAAACTGTCGCCGCTGCTTTCGACTTCGATCGCGTAGAGGAAGCGGCCACCCAGCGTCTCGAGCCGGATAATCGTGCCGCCGCGGGGCGGCACATAGTCCTGGAGGAGAAGGACCTGGTCGACTGACTGGGGGATCATCCGGTCGGCAACCTCGGCCTTCAGTTCCTCAAGGGACGCGTAGCGGACGATCCCGGCTCCCGATCCGCCGATGTTCGCTTTGACGAGCAGCGGAAAGCTCATGTCCTGAGCTGCAGAAACGAGATCGCGGCCACGATGGACGACAAGGGTCCTTGGTACTTCATATCCAAGGCCGGTGATCAGCGAGAGCTGCCGGGCCTTGGACGAATCGATTGCAAGGACTCCGGCGCCGTTGAGGACGCACGCGCCGCATCGTTCCCAATGGTCGAGCAGCGCCTCGGCGTAGAAGATGGGATGTTCGGGTTCACGAAGGAAACTCGACTGCGCGACGCGGCTGAGGACGAGAGGCGCGGGCACTTCGCGGCTGGCCGGATCGAACCTGTGGCCGCTTAGCTGGATCGGCACGTAAGGCAGGCCACGCCGCTCAAGAGCCGCGAACAGGGCTTGAAACCACTGCGGGTGCTCGTAGAGGACGGCTAGCTGCGCGCTTTTGGCAACACTCATTGCCGCGCGCACTTAGGGACCGGTCGGGCGCAAGTCCACAAGTGAGGGGCGGAGAAAACATGACGAGAGCGGCGACCGACGTCATGCAATCGATCATCTTTTCGGCAATCCTTGACGGGGTTGCGGCGTTGAAGCGTGCGTCGGGCGGCTTGCCCAACCAGCTGCTTCGGGACGTTCAGGCGATTCATCCCAACGTGACGTTCGCCGATCTGCCGAAGGAGTTGCAGGACCAGATCGCCGAGAGCACGCGCGCTGCCTTCACCCAGCTCCTGAAGGACGGATACGCCGTTGGGCCCCGCCAGCAGATGCAGCAGACGCGGCCGCTCGATCGAGTACCCGAGCGCGATCGCCGCGGTCCGCCCCGCGGGCCATCGCAGGGACCTCGGCGCGGCGGCCGGCCTTCTGGCGGCGGCACGGATGATCGGCCGAACGGTCCTGGCGGCGGCGGCCGGCCCGGAGGTGGCCGCCCGCGCAAGCCGAAGGGCAAACCCCGGTTAGGTTGAACTTGCACGCGTGAACGGCTAAGCGCTGCCGCGTCTTAACGGACAACATCAATGTCGAGCGCCCAAGGGTGCACGCCGGCCGACGACGTTTCGTCCGCCGGCGTATTTTGCGTTCGGCATGGAGTTTCGACGGTCCGTCCCCACATCCGAGGTGATGTGGCCGTCAGATGGAGTGAGTGAATGTTTGACACGTTGAGCGATCGGCTCGGCAGCGTTTTCGACCGGCTTCGGGGCCGTGGTGCCCTGACCGAAGGCGACGTGCGCTCCGCGATGCGCGAGGTACGGGTAGCGCTGCTTGAGGCCGATGTTGCGCTTCCGGTTGCGCGCGACTTCGTTGATCGCGTGACCGAGAGGGCCGTCGGCCAGGAAGTGCTGCGCTCGGTCACTCCGGGCCAGATGGTCGTGAAGATCGTCAACGATGCCCTCATAGAAACACTGGGCGCCGAGACGGCCGAGCTCGACCTCAACGTCAACCCGCCGGCGGTTGTCATGATGGTCGGTCTCCAGGGTTCGGGTAAGACGACGACCACCGCCAAGCTCGCCAAGCGGCTCGCCGAGCGGGACCGCAAGAAGGTCCTCATGGCTTCGCTCGACGTGGCGCGTCCGGCGGCACAGGAGCAGCTCGCAATTCTTGGCCGGCAGGCGGAGATCGACACGCTTCCGATTGTCGCGGGTCAGCAGCCCGTCGACATTGCAAGGCGAGCCCTGAACTCGGCCAAGCTTCAGGGCTATGACGTGGTGCTGCTCGACACGGCAGGCCGGCTCCACGTCGACGACCAGCTGATGGGAGAGATGAAGGCGGTCGCTGCGGCCTCCAAGCCCGTCGAAACCCTGCTGGTTGTCGACAGCCTCACCGGCCAGGACGCAGTGAACGTCGCCAGGGGCTTTGCCGCGGAGGTCGAGCTCTCGGGCGTGATCCTGACCCGCATGGACGGCGATGCCCGCGGGGGCGCTGCGCTGTCGATGCGCGCGGTGACCGGAAAGCCGATCAAGTTCGCCGGCGTTGGCGAGGCGCTCGACAAGCTCGAGGCCTTCCACCCCGACCGCGTTGCGGGCCGAATCCTTGGAATGGGCGACGTCGTCAGCCTCGTCGAGCGTGCCGCCGAGACGATCAAGGTCGAGGAAGCCGAGAAGCTCGCGGCCAAGATGGCCAAGGGCAAATTCGATCTCGATGACCTCCGGGCGCAGCTTCAGCAGATGCAGCGCATGGGCGGCCTTGGAGCGCTTGCCGGAATGATGCCCGGCATGAAGGGCATGAAAGGCGCGATGGACCAGGCGGCCAACAGCAAGGCGCTCGTCCATATGGAGGCGATGCTCTCGTCGATGACTGCAAAGGAGCGTGCAAAGCCCGACGTCATCAACGCCAAACGCAAGATCCGCATCGCCAAGGGTTCGGGAACCACCGTCCAGGAGATCAACAAACTCCTGAAGATGCACCAGGAAATGTCGACCGCGATGAAGCGCCTCAAGAAGATGGGGGGACTTGGCAAGCTTGCGGCGATGTTCAGCAAAGGCGGCCTTGAAGGCGCGCTCGGCGGACTTGCCCCTCAAGGCGGACTTCCATCCGGCGGAATGCCCGGACTTGGCGGCGGCGGGCTCCCGGGGCTGGGAGGTTCAGCTCCCTTCAACCTGCCTCCAGGTTTCGACAAGTTTTCAAAGAAATAGAATGATCTAAGGAAGGAAATTAAGATGGCAGTTGCAATTCGTCTCTCTCGTGGCGGCTCCAAGAAGCGGCCCTATTACCGGATCGTTGTGGCCGACAGCCGAAACGCCCGGGACGGCCGCTTCATCGAGAAGATCGGCACTTATAATCCGCTGCTCGCCAAGGATTCGCCCGAGCGCGTGAAGCTCGATGCGGACCGCGTTGCGCACTGGCTGAGCGTCGGTGCACAGCCGTCGGACCGTGTCCTTCGCTTCCTCGATGCAGCAGGGATCCGCGAGCGCCCGGCCCGCAACAACCCCAAGAAGGCCGAGCCTGGCGAGAAGGCCAAGGAGCGTGCGGAGGCCCGCGCCGCGAAGGAAGCGGAAGCCGCCGAGGCTGCTGCTGCGCCGCAGGAAGAAGCCGAAGCCGTGGCCGCCGAGGAAATCGAAGCTGCGACCGCCGAGCCGACCGCCGAGAGCGAGGCTGTTGCCGACGAGGTCGCCGAACAGACGCCCCCGAGCGAGGACACTTCGGCCGCAGAAGCCGACAATCAGGGCGAATCGAGCGCAGAGCCCGCAGAAGGCGCGGACGACGTTGCTCCGCCCACCAGCGAATCTCCGCAGGCTGCCGAAAGCAACGGCGAGGGCGAATCGGCCGAGGAGCCTGCTGAAGGCGCGGCCGAGGACACACAGGCCTGACCATGAGCGAGAGCGGCGAGCGTAGAATCGCGCTCGCCGCAGTTGCCGGTGCGCACGGCGTCGGCGGTGAAGTGAGGCTGAAGCTGTTCAGCCAGAGCGTGGACAGCCTCTCCAAGCAGCCAAATCTGATCGTCGGAGGTGTCCCGAGGCGCCTCCTTTCGATCCGGGAGGGCGGCAGCACCGCAGTCGCCCGTTTCGAGAACATCAAAGATCGATCGGCCGCGGAGGCGCTCCGCGGCTCGATCGTCGAGATCGACCGATCCCTCCTCCCGCCGCTTGGCGAGGGGGAATATTATCATGCCGACCTCCTCGGACTCATTGTGGTCGATGCAGCCGGAAATGAGATGGGATCAGTCGCTTCCGTCGAGAATTACGGCGCTGGTGACCTCCTCGAGGTCGAGGCGCGGGACGGAAAGCGCTCGCTCATCCCCTATCGGAAAGGGATCGCGGACCTCGTCGAGGACAGGATCGTCGTCGATCCAGAGTTCCTGGCCTAGGTCCCGCTCGCAGCTGCCCGCATTTTCGCCGCGGGCTCGCGCCAACGAGGCGCCAGCGCGCAAAGATCGTTCCGGATCGTCGTTGCTGCAACTCCGCCTTCGCCCATCGCATGGCTGATCTGGTCGAGGCCGATGACGACGTCCCCGGCAGCATAGAGACCTTGAATGCTGGTCCGCTGGTGGGTGTCGATCTTGATGCAACTGTCGTTCGACAGGTCCGCACCGACCATTTCGGCAAGTTGCGTGTGAGTATCGGAACCGAGCGCCGGATAGATACTGTCGAAGGCGTAATGGCCCTCGGCCGTGTCGACGACGATACAGCCGTTGGGGATCGCGACCGCCTGTGCGGGGCCATCGACGCACTCGATCCCTGCCTCCTTCAGCCTCCTTGAATCCTCGGACTTCAGATGAAGCGCCTTGTCGGGCGCGATCAGGGTGACGTCGGCGGTATAGCTGCGGATGAACAATGCTTCGGCAACACCGTGGCTGTCGCTCCCGATCACTCCCACCTTCTTGTCGGTGACTTCATAGCCGTCACAGATCGGGCAATAGCGCACGAGCCCGCGGGCAAGCGCCGCATCATGGAGGTCCTCGTCCATCGGCGGCCGCCGGTTGGTGACGCCGGTTGCGAGAAGGACGCTCCGCGCGGTTGCGCTTCCCGATCCCCAAGTCGCCGTGAACAGGCCGCTTTCCTCGTCCCGCTCGAGCTTGGTGACGAATTCCGTCTCGATCTTCGCCCCATATTTGCACGCCTGCTCGCGCATCCGCTGGAGCAGTTCGGTACCCGCGATGCCGTCCGTGAACCCGGAGACGTTGCGCGTGCAGGGGATCCAGGACGCCCGGCTCTTCCCCGCATCGACGATGAGGATGTCGAGGTGGAAGCGCGCAAGATAGATTGCCGCGGTGAGGCCGGCAGGCCCGCCTCCTATGATGAGGCAGTCAAGGGTGTCCATGCGCAGCCCAATGGATTGTGATAGCGGCGGTTCCGCAATGACCTTCAGAGCTTCCGTATTGACCCTGTATCCGGACATGTTTCCTGGACCGCTTGGGACAAGCCTTGCCGGGAGGGCCCTTCAGGAGGGAACCTGGAGCCTTCAGGCGACGAACATCCGTGATTTTGCTTCAGACAAGCACCGAAGCGTCGATGATACCCCGGCTGGCGGTGGGGCAGGCATGGTCCTTCGGCCCGATGTCGTCGCGTCAGCGCTCGACAGTGTCGCCGACACAAGGCCGATGCTCGCGCTGACGCCTCGCGGCATACCGCTGACACAGGAGCGGGTGCGCGACATTGCGGCAGGCGAGGGGGTGATCCTTCTGTGCGGACGCTTCGAGGGGTTCGACGAGAGAATCTTCGAAGCGCGGTCGCTCGAGGCCGTCTCGCTCGGCGACTATGTTCTCTCCGGCGGAGAGCTTGGAGCGATGGTCATCCTCGATGCTTGCGTGAGACTGCTTCCCGGGGTAATGGGCGCGGCCTCCAGCGG
>DATMHD010000046.1:0-12449 GCA_035555075.1 Sphingomicrobium sp.
CAGCAAGCCGCTCCTTGCGGCCTACGTCCAGGCGATGAAGGCCATCGCCGCGAGATATCCAAACGATCTCGACGTCAGGACAATGTACGCCGAAGGGCTCATGAACACGAACCCGTGGAAGCTCTGGAACGACAACGGAACGCAGAATCCGGGGACACAGCAGGTGCTCGATGCGCTCCAATATGTGCTGAAGCGCGATCCCAGGCATCCTGGCGCCAACCATTATTATATCCATGCGATCGAAGCTTCGCCGCATCCCGAAGCAGCGCTTGCCTCAGCCGAGATGCTCGACGGGATGATGCCTGCAGCAGGGCATCTCGAGCATATGCCCGCGCACATCATGCAGCGCGTCGGGCGCTACGAGGATGCAGCAGAAGCGAACCGGAAGGGCGCTGCTGCCGACCTTGCCTATCTGAAGGAGACGGCGGCGCCGGATTATTATCCGATGTACCTCATCCGCAACTTCCAGTTCCTTGGAAGTGCTGCGGGCATGGAAGGACGGCGCGCGGAGACGATCCAGGCGCTGAAGGAAGCCCGCCAGCACATTCCCGACCAGCTCCTGTTCGGGATGCCGGGTTTGGATTGGACGGCAAGCTTCATCTACGACGGCTACACCAAGTTCGGCATGTGGGACGATATGCTCAAAGAGCCCGCGCCGAGCCCCAAGCTCGCGGGTGCGTCGATCAGTTATCTCCAGTCACGCGCAACTGCGCTCGCGTCCACGGGGAAGATCGACGAGGCGAAAGCCGAGCTTGCCAAAGCCGCGGCGATCATCGGTTCGGTGCCGAGCGATGCAACCCAGGGGAACAATGAAGCGAAGGCGCTTTACGAAATCGGCCAGCTGAAGGCCGAGGCGCGGATCGCGAGTGCCCAAGGGAAGCACGACGAGGCGATCGGCAGGCTGACCGAGGCCGTCGCTCGCGAGGACAAACTTTCCTACAACGAGCCTTCCGACATGCTCTTCCCGACGCGGCACCTGCTCGGCGCGCAATTGCTCGCAGCGGGCAAGGCGCCTGAGGCAGAAGCGGTCTATCGCGAGGATCTGAAGCGCCACCCGAACAACGGCTGGGCCTATTTCGGCCTGGGCCAGGCGCTCGCTGCCCAGAAGAAGGATGCTGAGGCAGCGAGCACCAAGAAGGCGTTCGAGGAAGCCTGGCGGAAGGCCGACGTGCATCTTGCCTCGTCGGCCTTCTAGGAGACTTTCAGTCCCCCGGGGCGGCCAGGGGGAGGCGCTTACCAGCCGTTGTGGCGCATCCAGCGGATTTGCCGGCTGATGCCATCAAGCCGCGCCTGGACCGCTGCCCGCTGATTGGGTGAAAGCTGGCCGCCATTCCGCCAGTGCATGCGCCGGATCCACTGGCGGACGCCGGCGAGCTCGCGGTTTGCGCGCGCGGCCTGGCGTCGATCGAGGCTTCCGTCCGCAACTCCGCGGTTGATCCTCTCCTGCAGGAACTGGATCCGATCGAATGGATTGTCCGGCGCGCCGCGCCAGAAGGCCTGCGGGTTCCACGCTAGAGGTCTGTCGGGACGCGGCATTTGGGCAATAGCTGGCGTCGCCACGACAAGGGTTGCGACGAGCGCCGTGATGATCCGTTTCATACCTAATTCTCCTCCGGCTCGTTGACCCGCTAAACGGCCATGGCGTCGCGAGGGTTGCGAAGGTTAAATGATCTTCATCCCGCAGCCAGGCTCAGCCGGACGTAAAATCTGACGGACGCCGCGCCGGCAAAGAAATGCGGTGAAACGTGAAAAAGCGGCGGCTTGGGCAAGGACGCTATCGACCCGTCGTGCTAAGGGAGCAGCGGGACTCGAAACATCCTCGTTCTTTACAAATCGGGTCCCCTACGAACGGCCCGGGCGATGCTTTCCGGGCCGTTTGCAACTACCCCCGATCGAAGATTTCAGGCGGGCCACGAGAAAGCCAGTTCGGTCTCGTTCACCTTCCCGCCTGACGCATCGTAGCTCCGCTCGATGATCGCCCCTCGTCCATGACTGTCGATCGCAACGACGGTGCTGCACCTCGTCCCGTACACCGGATTTCGAATGAAGATCGGCGAAAGCGGCGGCTCCTGCGGAACGTCGGACGGACCTGCACAGCTCGTGCCGACGCCAGGCAGACCCTCCTCGCGTAGATCATCGAGGAGGATGCGGGGATCCGCGCGTTCCCTGGAAAGCCAGTCGACCATCATCTCCTTGAGGCGGACCGTCTTGGGCCATGGGTCGTCCAGTCCGCCGTTGGAGAGGCCGTAAATACCCGGGCCGAGCAGGCGTTGATGGCTCGTCGGCCGGTTGGTGAGGAAATGTGCCTCGTTGATATCGGCACTGATCAGGTTGAACGGATTGAGATCCGCAAGCTCAGCGTCCCGAAGATCGGCGTAATGCCCCTCTCCTGAAAGCAGGTCCGTCACGAGTGCGCCGCGGGACGGCCGGTGAGGTTCGGGCGCGCCATAACCTCTAAGATTGGTGACGACCGCAAAGCGTCCCTGTTCGGAAACCCCGAGCCAGGTTCCTCCCGATTGGAGATCGCGGCCGGCGAGCAAATGACCGGGCCGATCCCATCGGGACAAATATTCGGCGGGTCGCGCATGAAGTTCGTCGCGATTGCCGGCGACGATCAGCACCCAGGCCGGGTGGGCACGCCATGCGAATGCCAGGACACACATGATCCGGTTATCGCGCCCTCAACCGCTCGTTGCCAAGTTCATGATCGTAAGACGAATTGCTGCGGCAGTCCGTCGAAGCAGCCTTCGGGATCGCTGTGAGCCAGCTAAGGATCCGATCAGGATACGGGAAAGGCACGGCATGCGCTTCCTCGTGGTGCTCGTTTCGAGCCTTGTTTTCGCGCAAGGTGCGCTGGCCGCGCCAGGCGATGAAATCTACGCACATCGAGGTCTGGTTGCCCGGGCAAAGGACGGGGCGGATCTCAACTTCACCTGTCTTGGAGCAGGTTCGCCGACGGTCGTGTTCGACGCAGGCTTCAGCGATTGGGCACCCGCCTGGGCTGTTGTCCAGCCAGGGATTGCCCGTTTCACACGAGCTTGCAGCTACGACCGTGCGTCCGGCTTCAGCGGTCCCGGACCATTCCCCCGCACCACGGAGCGGATCACAACTGAACTTCACGACGCACTTCAGGCGGGGAAGATCGCAGGTCCTTACATTCTTGTCGGCTCAGCCTTTGGGGGCGACCATATCCGCGCCTTCGCGGACCTGTTTCCAAGCGATGTCGCAGGCCTCGTCCTGGTGGATGCCGACGCAAGCGACGTCGACACGCCTGAAAATCGCAAGAGCGACGATGAGGGGAACGTCGGCTTTGTACCCCGTCTGAAGCAGTGCCGCGACGCGATTGCGGCGGGTCATCCGACCTTTGCACCTCCTCCACCTCCTGGCCGACCACCGCGCATGTGCGCGCAGCTCTTCTTCCGCGGCCTGCCCGAGGCGGAATGGACGCCGGCCCTCAATACCAAGGTGCTTGATCTCACGGAGCACAAGCTTGCGATCTGGGACGCCATCATCTCGGAGATGGAACAGGTGCCGGCTGACGAGACCTGGCTTCAGCAGCATCGCCGTTATCTCGGCAACACGCCAGTTCGCATACTCACATCAGGAAATCATGGCGTCGGACATCTCGATCGTCCTCCGCCGATGAGCCTCGAGCAGTTGAAATACGAATATGACCGCGCTCATGCCCAGTCGCGCTGGCTCGACCTCTCGTCAGATGCCCGGCAGATCTTCGCTCAACACAGCTCTGAATATATCCAGTTCGACGATCCACAGCTGGTCGTCGACACTGTCAAGGAGGTGTGGGAAAAGACGAAGCACTGAACAGGCGTGCGCCGCCTGGATCCCAAGAGGGCGGCGAAAGGCGCCGCCCTCTTGAACTGCTTCGTAATCTCGCTCTTACCTGGGGCTCGAGGGCGCAGCCGGAGCTCCGGCCTGCGCCGCTGCCGCAGCTGCCGGCGTCTGCACGTAGCGGAGCGACCGGTCCTTAACCTCGGCGTCGAGCGCGCCGAAGAAGTCGTTGTATGGCTCGCCCGCCTTAACCATCTGCCCGTCCGAGAACGAGTGGCCGAAGATGCCGCGGGCCTTGGTTTGCGACACGAGCAGGTTCAGCCGGACAAGCGTGCTCGCCGGACCATTGTCCTCCACAAGCACCGCAGCCTTCTGGGTCAGCTTCTTTTTTCCGAAGCCCCAGAGGTTGTTGTAGATGATCTTCGCCTTGGACTCGGTCACGCCTTCGATGGTGCCAGCGTCCTTGCTTGCCTGGATGTCCATGTAGCCGAGGGACTGCAAGGTCGCGATTGCGGCCTTGAAGGCGACGTCGGAAGGTACGTTGTACTGGCGGGCCTGGACGGCAGCGAGCTGCGAGGCGCTGAGCTCAGCGGGCTTCTCCGCAAATGCAGGAGTTGCGATCGCCGCTGTCGCGAGGCCGAAGGCAGCCGCAAGCTTGGTTACAGTCTTCATGAAATTCCCCTGTTGAAACATGCTCATGACGCGAGCTGCGGACCCCTTAGGGGGAAGCTTCCAAGTGCGCGCTTAACCGGGATGGTGAACAGGTCAGTGACCTTGTCGTAGCAGCGACTGACCGACCTTCAGGTCGAGAGAGAGCCCGGCGCTTCGAAGTGCCTGGCTAATCACCACTGTCGCCAGAAGCGGAGGGTGCTCCGTCGGGCGGGATCGTCGGATCGCCAGGATCACTCGCCGTCATCCGGATGGGATAAGCGCTCGCATAGACGAACCGGAGGCCGATACCGAGACTGTCGGGCGCATGCGCCACGCCCGCCGGGTGGTGGATATAGTCGATATCGGGCTGGATGACGAAGCGGTGGCTGAGTTTCGCCTGATAGGTGAGCTCGATGCTCGTTTCGGCATGATGCAGCCCGAGAGCATTCACGGCGGGATCGCCGATGATTGCGTGAGCGATCGCGATTCCGAGCCGGTCATCGGGGCGGCCTTCAATCGTGCCTTTCTGAACGAGGCCGCCGCCAAGATAGCCGCTGATCGCTTGTGCGCGCCCGTTCGCGATCCCGGCTCGCAGCCAGAAGTTCAAATGCGGCAAGGCTCCAAGCGGAGCTTCATAGGAGAGGTAGGCACCCCGATCATGCGCCTCGCGCCCGTCCGGCCCTTCCTGCGCCGCGGTATAGGCCCAGGCGCCGCCCTCGAGCCTGCTGTTCTTGGTGATCTGCCAGTCCGTCTGTCCGATAATGAACAGGCCGTCGCTTGGCTTCAGCCGCTCCGCGAAGAAGGCATGAGGCAGGGCCGGGCTTCCAGCGACCCCGTCGAAGACCCCAACACGGAAGGTCCAGTTCTGGGATTTGACCCAGGTCAGGGTCGATCCGACCGCGGTGACAGGATAGATCGAAGGGCCATTGCGGCCACTTCGCGAAAGATCGGGTCCGATGCCGTGCGAGCTGTTGAGCATGAGGCTTGCAGGATCGATGGAATCGAACTGGCTGTTGAGATCGATAAGACCAAGGCGGATGGCAATCGAGCTTTTGTCCTTGCCCCACATCCTTGCAAGATAGGCTTCGAACAGGCGGGTGACCGGGACCGCCTCGATATTGTCGGCGGTCTGGATGTCTCCCAGATGCTTCGAGAGCGACTGGCCATCGAAGCGGATGATCTGGCCATGGATGCTCCAGCCCGGGAGCCCGAAGCGGTCGCCGCGGACCGTCGCCGAGACCTGGATCTTGTTGAGGATGGCACCGCCTCGATCAGTCCCTCGGGGAACATCGAAAAGGTCGAAGGTCTCACGTCCCGCGATCGCCACGGGCGGGAGCTTGTCGGTGGGATCTGCATGTGCAGCAGCAACAGGAACGAGACTGCAAAAGGCGGCACAGGAGATGAGAGCCCAGACCCCGACCCTTCTCACAGGACGAACATGGCGACGGCAGCCAACGCCATGACGATCGTCGCGATCCATCCAAGGATGCGTTGGAGCGGCGTTGCGACGAAGACGCCCATTTCGTCCTTCCGGGTCGCGAGCAGCATCATCGCAGCCATGATCGGGACAGCGATAATCCCGTTGATGACCGCACTCCAGAACAGCGCCTTGATCGGATCGAGCTTCAGGAAGAGGACACCGATCGCGATCAGCATCGAGCCGATGATGACGCCGTAGAAGGCAGGAGCTTGCCTGAAAGGTTTCTCGAGCCCCTTCTCCCAGTTGAAGGTCTCTGCAGCAGCGTACGCGCTCGATCCTGCAAGTACCGGAACCGCAAGAAGTCCTGTGCCGATCACGCCGACGCTGAAGATGACGAAAGCCCAGGGTCCGACCACTGGACGCAATGCCTCCGCGGCCTGCGCGGAAGTCTGGACGTCCGTCGTCCCCTGCGCGTGAAGAGTGACCGCGGTCGTAAGGATGATGAAGACCGCGATGAGGTTCGAGACGCCCATTCCAACGATCGTATCGACGCCCATCCGGCGAAGCTCATGCCTTGCGGCCGGAGGCGGCGCCTCGGTCAAGGGAGGCTTGTCCTTAACCTCCATGATCTCGACTTCTTCCGAACTCTGCCAGAAGAACAGATAGGGGCTGATTGTCGTCCCGAAGACGGCGACGATCACCGTGACCCAGTCCGAAGTGCCGTAGAGCTTGGGCAGGACGAGCCTGTGGGCGACTTCGCCCCAGTCGATCTTCACCGTGAATGCGATCGCCACATAGGCCAGGAGCACGAGCGTCAGCCATTTGAGGACACGGACGTAGCGCTGATAGGGTATGAGGACCTGGAGCAGCAGCGAGCCAAGCGCAAAAGCGATCGTGAACAGCATCTGCCCACGCCCGGCAAGAAGCTGTGCCGAAGCGCCCATCGCCGCAATATCGGCACCGATATTGATCGTGTTGGCGACGAAGAGCGATGCCACGAGAAGCGTCACGGCCCATGCCGGGCAGACCTGTTTCAGATTATATGCGAGGCCCTGGCCGGTCACGCGTCCGACGCGCGCGCTGATCGCCTGAACCGCGACCATCAGCGGATAGGTGAACAGCATCGGCCAGAGCATGTTGAGGCCAAACTGTGCGCCCGCCTGCGAATAGGTGGCTATGCCACTGGGGTCATCGTCGGCGGCCCCGGTGATGAGGCCGGGACCAAGCCTCCCCAAAGCAACGATCAGCTTGCGCCTGGCGTGCGTCGGGGTCGGGAGCTCCGGCAATATGTCATTGCCGGAGACCGCCCCATTTGCCGGTGCGTCCGGCATCAGATCCTCGCTCGGACCGGAACTAGAAATGATGGGTGCAGAGCGCGAGAAGAAGGATGATCGGGATTGGTACGCCGATCAGCCACAGCAACATGGAACGCATGACCTGATCCTAAACTGTTGTTTGGAGGCCAGAAGTCCCTGAACCCTGTCTTGGTTCCGCAGACGTCACGAAGTTAATGTACGACGATCGCAGGGATTTTTCCTGCGCCCGTCCCGCAATGGATCGGCAGTGGAGCGAGCGCGGAACCAGAGGGCGATGATCGGACTTCCTGCGCCTTGGGACGAGAATGAGGAGCGCAGACTTGAGAAACCGCGGGATCGGCCGCGCCCGGATGTTCATGGGCGCGCTTCTCCTTCTTGCTGCGGTGCTGACCTGGAGCATCGGCCTGATGATGAGTCCTCACGGGGACAGCGGCGCATCGGGGACGGAGTATCTCAAGAGCGCGGTTGTCACCTTCAAACGAAAGGGCGCAATCGGGACATTGATCCTCTGCGCCCTCACCGCCTGGCTGCTTTTCCCTGCGCGCCGGCCAAAATGGCCGAAGCGGGACTGGGCGCTGGGCCTGCTGCTGGGCTTCCTCGGCTTGAGCAGCATCTACACCCTGGTCTCGCTCCGGCAGCCGCTGACGACGAGCGCAGGCCTCGATCAAAATCTCGTGGGGGGCGACACAAACATCGAGGCAAACGAAGGCGAGCCCCCCTATCAAATTCCCCCGGACGTCAATCTCCCGCAGACATATTCGACCGCACCCGTTGCGGTTCCGCCTCCACCGGTCATGACGGGATCAGCGCAAGATGGGCAACTGGAGTTGAAGGGCCGCGGCATGCGAGCAGAACCCTCCCTCCCGCAGGAGCCGCTCGAGAACAACCAGAGCATCGATGCCCAGAGCCCCGGCGATGACGCGCCCGGGAACGGCGCGGACCCGACGGGACAATAAGGCGAGCGAGGTTACGCCCGGGTTCGTCACATCGACATGGGAGGACTTGAGCTCCTGGTTAGGACCGGCAACCGAAAATGGCGCCGTGAACCACGCCTCCCCCTTCTGCGGACGGCGCGACCCGGACTTCCGATGTGCCCGGCTCGCACGGTTTGTCATGCCCGTGGAACCGCCCGCCGTTACTGAACGTGCGCTCGTCGCAGCCGTCAGTCGGGGTTCAGCGGAACGACCTAGAAGAAGGGTCGATACGACTTCGATGAAAATCGAGCTGAAGGACCAGGAAAATGCGTACTCTTTCGAAGATTACTGCCGCAACCGCTTTGGCCGTGACAGCAATACCGACCTTCTCTGTGCCTGCCGAGGCGAGAACGAGGCACCACCATCGCCACCATTATTATTCGCGGACCTATTATCATTACCGATACTGCCGCTATTCGCCGGGCGCGACTGGCCTCATCGCGGGCGGGGTGGGCGGCGCGGTGGTTGGCCACAGCCTCATCGGCCACGGACTCCTGGGAACCGCGCTCGGGGCCGTCGGCGGCGCGGTTGCAGGCCGGGCCATCGACCGGAGCATGACCGCCCCGAGACGCTGCTATTATCGTTAAGCCCTTGCGTCCTGCCCCGGTGCCCGACCCGTCCGGCGCTCCTTCGCAACCTGTGCAGTCCGACATGTGTTCGGATCATCAAACGGGCGCGTCGCGCCTCGAAGCACGAGGAAATCCATGACCAAATATCTTCTCATCGGAGCTGCGTTGACGGCGCTCGCCGCCTCTCCTGCCGCAGCTCGTCACCATCACCGCTATTCGAGCTACGGCTACTCGAACTACGGTTATTCCAATTACGGCTATTCGAACTATTCGCCCTATGGATACGGATATGCCAGCAACAGCTACGCCTATCCCTCCTATGGCTATAATTATCCAGGCTACGGCTATTCCTACCCGTCCTATGGGTCTTCCTATTCGGGTTATGGCTACAGCCGGGAACGGGGCGATCGGTACGAACGAGAGCGCTACGAACACCGGCGCTGGCGCCATCACGAGCGCGACGACGATGATCAAGACGATTGATCATCGGCTCGCCTGACCTCTGGCATCAGCGCCGCGCGAAATGCGCTCTCCTAATGAAGGATGCATACAGCGGCGCTGATGTGGGTCAGAGCGATGCCGCCTCTTCCTTCCGCAACAAATCGCTTGCCGCCATTGAGCTTCGTTCCCTGCCCGTTAAAAACGCGACCATGCTTCGCGTATCTGTCGCGCTTCTAGCGCTCATCGCCTCTCCCGCCGCCGCACAATCCCTTACCCCCGCTGAAAGTGCGCGGATCGACGATCTCGTCACCAGGGCGCTTGCGCAAAGCGGCGTGCCCTCCGCCGAAATCGCCGTCGTCCGGGATGGGAAGATCGTTCTTAGCAAAGCCTATGGGAAGGCGAACGAGCATCTCGCTGCAAACCCTGGACTTCCCTACCAGATCGCCTCCAACTCGAAGCAGTTCACGGCGATGGCGATCCTTCTCCTTCGCGATGAAGGAAAGCTCAGCCTCGATGACCATGTCTCCAAATATCTGCCAGGAATCAGCGAGGGCGACAGGATCACTCTTCGCCAGCTTTTGAACCACACGTCGGGGCTCGAGGACTTCTGGCCCCAGGACTACATGTTTGCCGACATGACGGTGCCGACGAGCCCGCAGCACATCGTCGACAAATGGGCAAAGAAGCCGCTCGATTTCCAGCCCGGCGACCAGTGGCAATATTCGAACACGGGCTATGTCGTTGCAGGGATGATCGCGGAGAAAGTGAGCGGCGAGCCGCTCATGACCTATCTCAGGCGCAAGATCTTCCAGCCGCTCGGCATGACGAGCGTCATCGACCAGGACGAAACCAACACGCCCGCCTTCCCGGCGCCCTACACGCGTTTTGCGCTTGGTCCGGTGCGGCCGCAGATGCCCGCGGCGCGCGGCTGGCTCTATGCCGCGGGCGAGCTCTCGATGACGGCAAGCGATCTTGCCAGATGGGACATTGCGCGCCTCGATCGCGCGCTCATTCCTGTAGCCGACTGGCAGGAGCAGGAAACGGAAACCAGGCTCAACAATGGCAAGGGTACGAACTACGGCCTTGGCGTCTCGCTCCAGACGAGTCCCAGGCGCACCGTCACCCACACCGGCGAAGCCGTCGGCTTCCTCTCTGTGAACACCGTCTACCCCGACCAGCGCGCGGCGGTTGTCGTCCTCACGAACAGCTGGAATACGGGAAATGCGTTCACGCGCATCGCCAAGGATATCGCGCAGGTCATTTTGCCGACTGCGCCTCAGGACGCGACGGTTGCAGCGCAGGCGGCGCGTGCACGCACATTGTTCGACGAGCTTCGGTCAGGGACCATCGACCGCTCGCTCCTCACCAGGAACGCCAATTTCTATTTCACCCCGCAAGCGATCGCCGATTTCCATTCGAGCCTCGCGCCGCTCGGACAACCGACGTCGTTCGAGACGGAAGGAAGTCCCGTTCTTCGCGGCGGCTTCGTGATCCAGGGCTATACGGTCACCTATCCCACGCGGAAGCTGTCGGTATCGACCTTCTATGAACCGGGCGTTGGCGGCCGCATCGAACAATATCTGGTGTCGCCCGCGAGCTAGTCTTTCAAGGCAGCGGGGATCTTCGCCGCTTCCGTTTTGCAGTCATAGGGAAGCTTGGGGTCCGAGCAGAAGTCTGGCCAGCGTCCGCTCTTTTCCCAATAGCGGAGGAGCCTAAGCCGGGCTGCAGCGGCGATCGAGCGCGGATCGCGCCAGACGTCGTGAAGTGCGGGACGGAACAGGACCTCGGCGGCATATCCCGCACCTTCCCCGCCATTATAGTGGAGGAGGATGTCGAGGACTTCGTCCTTCCTTCCAAACTGCGCCAGCGTCTGGACGATCTGCCCGATGAAATCGGGGTATTGCCGGTAGATTTTCCTGTCCTCGCCGATCGATCGTTCGATGTTCTGGGGACTTGGATCGATCCGCGCCCGGATGAAGGCTGCCTGCTCGGCCTGGAGCGCCCCCTGGTCAGTCTGGTCCTGGAGGAGCTTCAGCGCTTCCTTTGGATCACCATAACGCAAGTCGAGCCGATAGCGGGCAAAGATCACTGCGGGCGCGCTCGGCCACAATGCTTCCGCCTTCCGGAGCTGCGCGTACCCAGCGTCAGTGTCGCCGCGGTAGGCATAGACAGAAGCAAGCGTCTCCTGGTTCACGGGCGACAGGGGTGCGAGCTGCACCGCATGCTGAAGATCCACGATCGCATCGTTCATTCGGCCGACGTACATCGATCGCTCGCCGCGGGATCTGTAGAGCATCGCATTGTCGGGATGGTGCTTGATGCCATCCTCGAAGGTACGGAATATGCCTTCAAAGTCGGTCGGCGGAAGCGTCATCGCCTTCGCTGCATAAAGCTCACCAAAATCAAGCCCGAGCGTTTCAGCCTTGCCGACGTCGGCGGCGATCTTCTTCTGGAACGCCTTGGGATCATCGGCACTTCCAACCTGATCGTATTCGGACGTGAGCATCTTTGCCCAGGCAGGTTCGAAGTGGGGCGCCTTCGCAATCACGTCTCCGAACAGCTTGATCTCACCGCTGTTGTCCTGGTTGGTGCCATAGGCGCTGTCGAAATTCGTACAGCCGGACAGATAGAGCTTCAGCGTATCTTCCGAGATGCGCTCACGCCGGTAGGTGAGCGCGTCGGACGCGCAGCCGAGTGCCTGCAAGGTCCTTACGGCAAGCTGCTGCCCGAGTTCGGCGGGGTTCGCCTGGACGGACAGCGTCCAGAGGATGTCCCCGTTTCCCCTGCGAAGCTCGAGATCGCTTCGCCCGCTGCTCGCCGAGCCCCCTGCACGAAGGAGAAGGTCTTTTGCTGCAGCATTGTCGACGAGCTGGAACTGGCTTGCCGCGCCCGGAAGGCCCACGACGCGGATCGAAAGATCCCGTGCGATCTGCTGCGATTGCGGAGAATTGTCCGCCGCTACAATCGCGACCCTCGGGACTTCCCCGCTTTGGTTCGACGGCCAGAAAACAAGAATTGCCGCGGCCGCAGCTGCAACCATGATTGCCGACCCGCCGATGAGCATCGCCCGGCGAGGAACCCGTGGCCGTGCCGATTTGAGCGCTCGCACAGGCGGTACCGACGGTGCTTCCGGTGCACCAACTGCAACGGCTTCGATGAGGCGCTGGACCTGCGGTGATTTCCCCCGCCCCCGCCAGGCGGAAAGGTCGATCGTCTGGAACTGGCGGAAGCCAAGTGGCGGCTCGGTTCCATCGATAACCACGGGAACGAGGCGATCGGTGTCGCGGCC
>DATMHD010000047.1:0-3344 GCA_035555075.1 Sphingomicrobium sp.
ATAGTCACCGGACCCGATGAGAGAGTTGTTGGAATACTGAAGGTTCACGAAAGCGCGAACCTTGTGAGCGCCGCGCGGGCTCTCGACCCTGAAGTCCGCCAGGCGAGCCGATTGCCACGTACCGCCGGTAGCTTTTTGAACGCCGTAACCGACGGCTCCAAGCAGCATCCAGCCCGACGACGTAAACCGCCGCATCTGAACGACTGGCAGCGCCTGAACGAAATTGCGCGGCGAATAATAATCAAACTCGCCAGGCACGGTCGAATGGAACACGCGCGTGCGCAACTGCACACTCAGACCTAGACTGGGCTTTACGACATGGACGTAATTGGCGCGAAGGTGCAGTCGCTCGTTGCGCCCGGTGAAACCTTGGACGGCAGCCGTAGCGCTCACCGTATCGGTGTCCGACAACTTAAAATCCATGCTGCCGCCCACGAACGTGTAATAGATGCCGTGATCCACGCCGCGCGGAGTTTCTACGATCTCGCGTTCGACGAAGATCTCTTTCGCCCAATCTTTGGTCCTGAAGTTCGCTGAGCCGAGCCAGGTCCGGCCGTCGGTTCCCAGCCGCGCGCGACCAAGCCATCGATTGCCTATCGGGCTTGCTAGTTCGACATAGACGCGCCGATCTTTCCGGGTGCGCTGGCCGAGCGGCGTGAACCACGCTTGCTCGAAAGCGACCCCAACGTACTTGTCAGGACCGTCGTCGTCGATGAGCGCACGGCCGAGCAACTTAACAACGCTAGTATCGTCGGAATCTGTGCTCGCGAGCACCTCGACGCCCGCCGCAGGCCGGCGGTCGGCCGACACATCATTCGAGTTGGCTGTCCCGGCGAAGGCGGGTGCTGCCGCGAGCGCCATCAAGCTGCACGGCACCAGCCGCCACAGAGATCCGAAGACGATCATTTGGTTCCCCATTTCTTGCGCTGACCGGTCAGCTCCGAAATGTAGCCCCACAGGCACACTGGCTGCATGACGATTGCGTAGACAAGCACATAGAATAGAAGGCCGATGGCGTTGCGGCGGACCTTGAGGCCCTTGCTCGCGAACATTCGGCTTTGAATGCGGTAAATGACGCCATTCCATACCAACGCTAGCGGCAGCAGCAGCAGCGTCAGCGGGCCGGCGATCCACGTAAAGCCGAACACCGCGGCGATGAGCCCTGGAATGAAAATGAACGTGAACGTGAGATCGAGGGGAAGGAACAGCATGTTCCACCACACAAACAGCGTCGACAAGCGGCGCTTGAACAACAATGACTTGTGGCGCTGGAGGGCTTCGATCAAGCCGCGCGACCACCGCTTGCGCTGCTGGTAAAACTGCCGGAACGTCGTTGGCGCATCAGTGAACACAATCGCGTCCTCAGCATAGCCGACGCGATGCCCCTTCTCGAGCATAGCCCACGTCATCACGATGTCCTCGCCCACGGATTCGGGCCAGCCCCCAACCTCTTCCAGAATATCTTTGCGATAAATGGAAAAGGCGCCCTGCGCGACTAGCGTGCCGTGATACATGCTTTGCATGCGCTTCACGGCTGAGATGCCGTGAAAGTAATCCCACTCCTGCGCGGCCGTGATGAGCGTGGCGCGGCTGTTGCGGACAAGCACCGCACCCGCGACGGCGACCGTGTTCGGCGGGTCGGACACGAACCGTTCCACAATCTCTTTGAGACTGTCGGAGCGCAAGCGACTGTCGCCGTCGATGGTGCAAATCAGGCCCTGCCGTGCCGCCTCAAGGCCCCTGTTGAGAACGGCCGCTTTGCCGCGGTTCTGCTCGAAATCGAGGATCCGGATCGTGATATTGTACGGCAAGTTGAGTGAATCGATAGTGGCTCTGGCGCAAGCGACAGTTGCGTCTTTCGATCCATCATTGAGGATCAGGGCTTCGACAGCGCCGTCGTAATTCAGGGCGGCAATGCTTTCGAGCGTCGCCGCAATGCCATTTTCCTCGTTGTACGCAGCGATTAGGATTGTGACTCCAGGATAGATTGCGGGGCGGCGCCGCGGTGGCCTCTTGTCGAGCAACAGCGAGGTCGCGAGGAACGCGTTCATGAATCCCGGCACGAACGCGATGAACGTGAGGACCCACAGCGCGAACAAAGGGTTCGTCAGACCGGAGAGGTCGCGCATCCAGGCCGACGCCAAGTAAATGCTGACCATCGTCCACGCGAGCGCGACGGCGAGTGCGCAAGCGAACTTGGCCCGGATCGGCAAGTATCGCCGCCTTGGCGCGGGCTGAAACTCGAGACTCTTGACGGTGACTGGCGCGTTCATGGACGGCTGACTTCCAACTGCGTTTCATGCGCCGCGCAGACGGCCTTCGCGCGAGCACGCGTCAACCGGCTGCCATTGCAGGGTTCACTATGACGAAGACGTGATATTGCAGTCGCCCCACGCGGGGGACGCGGGCGTACGCGATCACGCTCTCCGTCTTCGCGACTTAATAATTTGAGATGGTGAAAATCGGCTTAAGGGTCTGTTCGCATTGGATGATGCTTGGCGTCGCGTTGTCGCGCGTTCCGCGGCCTCCGAGAAATCGCACAAGCCGATCGCGCGCCTCTCGGTCGCTCACGGGGGGCACGGCTGACCAGGCCTACAAGTCCCGTCGATCTCCCGCGCCGCTACACCGGCGATGCGAATTTTGGGGCCTCCTGCGCACCAGATCGGCCCGTCCCCATCCCAAACAGCGATTGGGGTGCATTTGAATCCCCTCACCTGCAGGCACGATGATAGTTGCATCAGCGGAGGGAGCAGGCCGAATGCGGAGAGGAAGAGCCACGCACGGACCAACGTGATAACTCGCACCCTACCCCATGGCGCAATTCCACAATGGTTGTGAGCTGCCATTAGGCCGTCCGGGCCCAGCTATTTTGTCGGCGCAGCTGGTGCGCCTTGAAAAGGAACAAAACGAGATCATATAGCCAATCCCGGCTGGGCTGGCTCGATACTCTGGCGGCCGGGAATTGATGCGCTACCAGAAGGGGTCCGATCAAAGCGCAACCCGAGTCCGAAAGGCAGAGCGGGGATCGGCGGGACGGGAAAGTCTCGAAAGCAACTGCCAATCGCCCAGCCTTTCCCGGCCCGAGCGAGCACGCGAAGCGACGGGTGGCTCCAAGGGTCATGCAGTCGAAAGCGGGCCGGACTGCCTCTCGGGTCATCCCGAGGGGTAGTTGTCCTGTGCCCGCTTCGCTCCTGGTTCACCAAGGATCATCGGGGGGTTCGCGTCTCAGCAAAATCCTCGCGATCTGAGCCGCGCACCTAAGGCCGGGCGACCCACCAATCCGGCCAGCGAACCTTCTCAGGCGTTCTCACGCTCGCCAGCACGATTTTCTGCTCCTCCAGCGA
>DATMHD010000048.1:0-6991 GCA_035555075.1 Sphingomicrobium sp.
AGCGGAATATCCGCGTTCCACTCAAACCTGCCGCCCGCTTTGGACCCATTGCGGACGCTCAGGACTTCCTACAGACCACGGCTTGAAACTGCACTTCTCGCTGTGTCTGCCTTGGCCCTCGCATCTTGCGAGCTTTTCACACTCCCTCGCCCCGTCGATCAATCCAGTCGGCGTGGCCGATACTTACGCAACCAAGCACCACCCAAGCGAGGTGCCACACGGCCCAGTACGGCTTTGCTTATCGAGGACCATGGGGAAATTCGGACATAGAGATGTTAGCCCAAGGAGCATCGACGTCACATCGCCGGCGAAAGGGGACACGGCAGCATCGGCCATTTGGCTAGCCTTTCCCACGTAGCTCGCGGCGGAACATCCAGATGACGCCGGCACATGAGAGAAGCCATGTGGCAGCGAGAACCATCAAAAAACTTGGCACTGGTGGAGTCCGATCGACAAGGGCTGCGCGTTTAGCGCTTGCCCCACTAGTGCTGTTTCATTGCGGCAATATTGGCGTGAAATGACACCCGCATTTCCGAAACAAGCGATGTTCCCGTGAGTGGAAAAGGGGCGGCGTGAGAGTGTCCGGCCGCCCCTACCGCTCCAGCGGTGCTGGCGTTAACCTCTCGACGAAAAAGCCAGCCGGCGCCTTATACGCTCAGTGCGCCGCCGAAACAAATGGCCGGGCTAATATTCGATGAGTGCTTGGTATCCGGACGGCGGGCTGCAACTTTCCGCCGACCCAAAACATTTGCCACTCTAGGGTGTGCCGAATCGCCTTGAAGGAGCGGATTCGTGCGCCCGGAAAAAGCGATCGTCTCGTTAGAGCAGGCACGCAGCAAGATCTTAAGAGCCTACCAGATAATCGGGCAAGACCACCCGGTGAGCAAGCATTTGCGCGATGCCGTGGACGCGATCGATCGGGAGATAGCTCGACGCACTTACTAGGACCTTCTTTTATCCATTATGGGTGCCGCCGGCTATTGTCGCGGACTGGGGGCATTCGTTAGCAGGCCAGCGGCGAGAAGTTGCCCCTCTCGTTCGAAGGAACGGTCTGAAACTCCATTTCCTCGTGGCGACAGGCCGCTTCTTCGTTAAGGACTTATTGTCATGAAGCCCGCCTGTAGGAATGCGAACTGTTTAACTTAGGCTAGAGACTGGCGTAGCGCCCACCGGGTACACAGGGCTCTCATACCTTCAGTTGCCTCTGCTCGAACAGGGGTTGCGGCTCGGCAGAGGGCAACCTGCCGGGCCGCATTCAATCGACAAACGCGCTCACTTCTCACCTGCTGCAGAGGAAATGTGTCAGCTGCCGCCGGCGGACGCGCTGCCGGTGCGCATGGTGCTGGCATAGCAACACGTCGCCACGGCGAACAGACATCCATATCGCCGGATAACTGCTCTGCACTCTGATTAGGGTGTAGGTGGGGCGCAGCCCGCGAACCACGCCCAAGTGTGTTCCGGGTCGCTGATCGACGGAGCATGGCCCGCAACCTAGCTCCGTCGGCCCGTTAGCGGGGGTTTAGCGTGAAGAGGTACAGAGTTTATTCGTTCGACGGCACGAGCCGCATCGTCGGTTCGAAGGATTTAGAAGCCGAGACTGACGCGAAGGCGATCCTAGCCGCTCAGCAAGTAGCGTCAGGTGTCAATTACGAGGTCTGGGAGGGCCAGCGGCTTGTGGCTCGCTTTGGGGTTTCTTAAGCGCTCCGTTAGGCTCTCCTGCGCGATACAGCTCAACGAGCCGCCCGTAGTCTGCCGAAGACCAAAGCGCGTTGCTATTAGCTGCTGTAGTGATTGTATGCATTTCGCTCGAAACCATACGGTTGTTCGAATTTAATTCTGCAGGATGAAGGGGCGCCACCGAAGGCAACGCCCCTTCCCAATCTATGCCGCAGCCTTCTCGGACTCGTTGTCCGAGTTTGCGGCAGCGCTGTGATCGGCGAGCTGCTCCTGCTTAGCAGCACTTGAGCCAATACTGATCTTTTTGGGCTTCATCGCCTCGGGGATCTCGCGCTTGAGCTCGATCGACAGCAAACCGTCCTTCATGTCCGCACTCCGGACCTGGACATGGTCGGCTAACGCGAACCGGCGCTCGAATGAACGCGTCGCAATCCCGCGATAGATGTAATTGCTATCCTTGCCCTCTTCGGCCTCTTCCTTCTTTCGGCCGGAGACCAGCAGCACATTCTGCTGCGCGGTGATGTCGATCTCGTCGTCCTTAAACCCGGCGACCGCTAGTTCGATACGGTAGTCGTTATCGCCGAGTTGGATGAGGTCGAACGGCGGGTAGTTCTCCTGGCCCTGCCCCAGATTCGAGCTTTCCAGCATGTCGAATAGCCGGTCAAAGCCAACCGTCGAACGCCGAAACGGCGAGAAGTCAAAAGCACTACGCATGTCTTGTCCTCCATTTTGAGCAACAAGGCGGGGCAGAGCTTGAGGCCTCGGCCCCGTCACCAGATTCCCGGTCAGACCGGGCCTCCGGCGGCGCTCATTTGGAAAGGCGTCAAGGAATTTCAAGAACCTGCAAAGATGAAATCAGCCCCATGCGGAATGGCAGCTTTCGACCCAAACCTGCCGTTAACCGAGCGTGTGCTTCGACCCGAATGTGACTCACGCCGCGTATGCTTCGACTTCAGGGCCCTGCCGACATTCTAACGCCGTTAACCAGATCGTTTCGCCTGCCCTTAATCGGTCGAGAGTTAAGCAAATGCATGGCGGGAGTTCAGTCATGCATCAGCTGGTTTATATCTCGACAGCACGTCCTTTGCCGAGCCAAGCGCAGCTGGACATGATTCTGCGCACATCGCGGACGAATAACGACCGGGCAAGCGTGACCGGCCTGCTGGTGTCCGGCGGCGGCCGCTTCTTGCAAGCTCTTGAAGGTCCGACGTCAGGCGTTCTCGCAACTTTCGAACGCATCAAACGCGACTCGCGTCACATCGCATGCGTCGTGCTCAGCTCACGCTCTGTCGATCGGCGCTCGTTCGGTATCTGGGCGATGGCACACCAATTCGGATCTTCAGAAGGGCATTCCGCAATCGTGGACGCCGTCACCGCCATGACCGACAATATGCCGGACCAGGGGCTTAAAGCAGAATTCAGGACGTTCGCGGAACTGCATTCTAAAGTCGCCTGAAGGTATGTTCTACCGTCCCATCATTGAGAAAGCCCAGGCGTCGCTATCGATGGCTGAGCTGGTCGGGGCTTTCAGCTACGCGTTGGACATCACCGAGGGCCAGCCCGCCGGCCATTGTGTGCGTTCGTGCTGGATCGGCTCGCATGTGGGACGAGTGATCGGACTGTCGTCCGTGGGACTGCACGATCTCTACTACACGCTGCTGCTCAAAGACCTTGGCTGCAGCAGCAACGCCGCACGCATTTGTGAACTCTACGAGGCGGACGATCGGGCCTTCAAGCAAGGCTACAAGACTGTGGGCACTAGCCTTGCGGCTACACTCCATTTTGTCTTTGCAAAAACTGCGCGATCGAGCAGCTTCGGACGACGCGCGGCGGCGGTCGGAAATATCCTCCGCAACGGCGAGCAGATCGCCGACGAAATGATCTTGTCGCGCTGTACTCGCGGAGCCGATGTGGCGCGCAAACTGCGCTTCTCGGATGCGGTGTGCGAAGGCATCTATCGGCTGGACGAACATTGGGACGGGTCCGGCAGACCCGGGCGGCGGAGCGGTGATGCAATCCCGTTGTTCTCGCGTATCGCGTTGCTGGCGCAGATTGCCGACGTATTTCACTCCCATGCCGGCCGAGACGCCGCGGTCTCGGAGATCCGGCGGCGTGCCGGGAGTTGGCTGGACCCGGCACTAGTGAAAGCCTTCGAAATCGTCGCGGTGAGCGACGCATTTTGGGCTGCACTTTCATCACCATTCCTCGATTCACGGCTGGTAGCAATTGCTCCTGCAGAGGGCGCGATGGAGGTCGACGATGACTACTTGGACGACATCGCTGCTGCCTTCGGCGAGGTGATCGACGCCAAGAGCCCATTCACGGCCGGCCATTCGACGCGCGTCGCGCAGTTCGCTACGGCAATCGCCAATAAGATGGGCGTTCCCACGAGCCGCAGGCGCTGGCTGCACCGGGCGGCCCTGCTCCACGATATCGGCAAGCTGGGCATCTCGAACACCATTCTCGACAAGCCCGGCAAGCTGGATGACGCCGAATGGGAGGTGATGCGAACCCACTCCGTCCACACGCAGGAGATCCTCGGCCGGATCGGTGTACTAAACGACCTAGCACCAGTCGCTGCAGCTCATCACGAGCGGCTGGACGGGCAAGGCTACCCCTTAGGACTAAAGGATTCCCAGATCACTCGCGAGACTCGCATCATTACGATCAGCGATTTCTACGACGCCTTGACGGCAGACCGGCCCTACCGAGCAGCAATGCCCGAAAGCGAAGCTCTTGCGATCATTGGGTCAGAAGTTGGCTTGGCGATCGATAGCGACTGCTTCGACGCTCTTCTCGCAGTAAGTCATCAGACCGCAGACGGGGGAGCCCGAAGCTAGGATCGCGTCCGTTCGCTTTCCACCCAGACCTGCCGTCGGCTTTCGACCCATTGCGGACATTAGCGTAGCTTCGCCCGAGTTACGGCTCGAGCACGGGTGCCTCGGTCACGCAAAGTAGCGGCATCTCTTATGTCCGCAGTTGAAGCGGTATTCTTCTGCAGGATAAGGACTGCAGCGTAAGGGCAGCTTGTCATCATTGGGTCGATCAAGGTCGTGGCCCGACAGCAACGCCCGTCGCGTAATCACCTCTTTCGCTGGAACGCGAGCAAATTAATCGTGGTTTAGCCGCAAATGGAGACAAGCGAACTCATAGAAAAAATGCGGGCCCGTGTGAACCAAGCGCGGCGGCTCGCGAAATTTATCAATGATCCCCGCACTACTGAAGCGTTGTTGCAGATGGCCGAGGAGGGAGAAGCGGATATCCGGAAGCTGGAGGACGATCAGTCCGGCGATGCTTGAGGCATTTTAAGTACTTCGGTGGGTGCTACGCCTTGCGGGAAAGTGCAGAATTTTCGCGTCGTCGCTGAAGATACCCGTCAGGGCTGCGGCTATCTCTTTTTGGCCAAACGGCTTGGTCAGGCGCGGCAGGTTAAGCGAGGCGTCGCTGACTCCGGTGTAGCCGGTAATGATTAACACCGGCAACGCTGGCCGGGCTTCGCGCAGCCGACGCGCAAGCTCGGCTCCGTCCATCCGCGGCATCTTATAGTCGGTGACCACCGCATCGATGTGCAGCCCATCCTCGATCAGCTCCAGCGCCTCAGCGCCACTGCCGACGTCGGTGACCTTATGCCCCAGCTCGCGGAGAAGTTCCGCGGTGGCGAACCGGACCAGCTCCTCGTCGTCGACCAGCAGCAGCGTGAGATCGGTGGAGGTCCGGCTCGACAGGCTCGCGTCGGGCGCGGGCGCCTGCGTCGCGCTCGCAGCGGCGACGGGCAAATAGACGTCGACCCGTGTACCCTCGCCCAGCTGAGACGAGATTGCAAAGCCGCCGCCAAGTTGGGCTGCGAGGCCGTGGACCATCGACAGGCCGAGGCCGGTGCCGCGGCCGATCTCCTTGGTCGAATAGAAAGGCTCGATTGCGCGGCTCAGCGTTTCGGGAGGCATGCCGCAGCCATCGTCGGCAACGGAAAGCAGGATATAATCACCCGGCGGGAGGATCGGAGTAGAGCGTAACCTGCCTGCCGCCAGCGAGGTGGAAATGGTCAGGCGTCCGCCGTCCGGCATGGCATCGCGGGCATTGACGCACAAGTTAAGGATTGCGAGTTCAAGCTGGTTTGGGTCGGCCACCGCGAGCGGCAGGTCAGGCTCCGGATCGATGACGATTTCGATGGTCGGACCGATCGAGCTCGCGATCAAGTCGCGCATGCCGCTGACGAGGCGGACGATGTCGACAGCGTCAGCCTGCAGCGTTTGCCGCCGCGCAAAGCCGAGCAGGCGCTGGACCAGGGTGCGCGCCCGTTCCGCCGCCTTGAGCGCATTCCCGAGCAGCCGCCCCGCCCGCGGATCGGTGCTACTGTATTGCTTGTGGAGAAGGTCAAGCGCGCCCGTGATCGGCGTCAGCAGGTTGTTGAAGTCATGTGCCACGCCACCAGTCAATTGGCCGAGTGTTTCGAGCTTCTGGACTTCGTGCAGTTGGGCAATGGCTGCCTCATGCTCCGCGGTGCGCTCCTCGACCCGGCGCTCAAGATCCCTCGCGAGATCGTCTAGCTCCCGGAGCCGCGCCCGCGCCTCGTATTGCCGCCGCCGCCCCCGAAGGGCGGATTGTACCAAGCTGACCAGCGTAGTCGGGTGGAACGGCCGCTCGAGAAAGGTCGCGCTGCCGAGGAGCTGGAGGTAGCGCCCTGCCGCGGGATTGCGCTCAAGGCCCCCGCCCCGTCGCGTCAGCAGGACGAAGGGAAAGTCCGACCATTGCGGCTGAGCCGCGATCCAATGGGACAAGGCGTGCAACGGCTTCCCTGCGAGCGCCTCCTCGGTAAGCACCGCGAAGCCGGCGCCCTCTTCCAGGCCGGCCACCAGTTGCTCGACATTCTCAACGATCGCGGACGCTATTTTCGCTTCGCGCAGCATAGAGGCAGCGACCTCCGCGTCGCGTCCCTGCGGTGCCAGGATAAGCCCGCGTTCGAACGCGCCTTCGCTCATTCGGACTGCGCTTCCAACAGGGGCTCGGCACCCCCGATCAGTTCGGGGACGCCGCGCAGGACCCCTTGGAAGTGCATCAGCGGCTCGCCCAGCGTGATGCCGTGTTGATCAATGCGAAATTCTCGGATCGTGTCCTCATGCGCCCCAGTCCGCTTCTTGACGACGGACATCGCGCGCCGGACGCGGCCCCGCGCCTCGAAATAACGAAGCAGAATGACCGTGTCGGCAAGGTAGGTGACGTCGACCGGCGCCTTCATGTCGCCGACCAGCCCGTGCTGCGCGACCGTGAGATAGGTCGTGACGGCCCGTCGATTCAGATATTGCAGCAACTCGTG
>DATMHD010000049.1:0-3270 GCA_035555075.1 Sphingomicrobium sp.
GGCCTTCGCCGGGAAGAAATATGCAGTCTACGGCTTGGCGCGGTCGGGGCTTGCAACGGCGGCCGCGCTCATCGCCAGCGGCGCTGACGTCACCGCCTGGGACGCGAAGGAAGAGGCGCGCCAACGCTTTCTGTCGCTCACCTGCTCCGGACATGGCGAGGCCTCGAGTGTGAAGTCGGCGGTCTCTTCTGGCTCAAGGACGAACATCGCCGATCTGGACGAGGTTGATCTTGGCGAGTTCGACAGTCTCATCGTGACGCCGGGTCTTCCGCTCAATCGTCATCCGATCGCGCGCCGCGCCAGGGAGGCGGGCCTTGAGATCATCGGCGATATTGAACTTTTTGCGCGTGCCCGGCCCGAGCTTCCAGGGCACAAGGTCGTGGGCGTCACGGGAACGAACGGAAAGTCGACGACGACGGCGCTCATCCATCATATCCTCGAGGATGCCGGCGTCCCGACGACAATGGGCGGCAACATCGGTCTTCCTATCCTCGCCCAGGAGCCGCTCGCAAGCGGCGGCGTCTACGTCCTCGAGCTCTCGAGCTACCAGATCGATCTGATGCAGAGCCTCGACTGCGACGTCGCGGTGCTTCTGAACGTCACGCCGGATCACCTCGATCGCTACGATGGTTTCGACGCCTACCGCGCCTCCAAGATGCGGTTGTTCGAGCTTCAGTCCCCGGGGCATGCCGCGGTGTTCACAGGAGAGGACGAGCTCGGCCGCACCGCGTATCAGGACCGGCTACGACGGGCGGGAGGTTCCACCCTGATCGCGGTTCGCGACGACGCGGTGAACCAGGACCATTGGCCTGCTCTCCAGGGGCCGCACAATGCGCAGAATGCAGCTGCTGCGATTGCAGTCTGCAAGGTTCTGGGCATCGGCGATGGTGAAATCGAGCTTGGTCTTCGAAGCTATCCCGGGCTTCCGCACCGGATGGAACGTATCCGCGAAAGGAACGGGGTCCTTTTCGTCAATGACAGCAAGGCCACCAATCCAACCGCCACCGCACCGGCCCTTGCTGCCTTTGGTCGCCTCCGCTGGATCTGCGGCGGCCAGCCGAAAACCGACAATCTCGACGAATGCGCTCCGTTCCTGGGCCATGTCGCGAAGGCCTATACCATTGGCGAAGCGGGCGAATTGTTCGCTAGACTCTTGTCGCCCCAGGTGAGCGTGGCAGAGTGTGAGACGCTTGAGCGCGCGGTGGGAGCAGCGGCAGCGGAGGCGGAGGCAGGCGACACGGTGTTGCTATCCCCGGCCTGCGCGAGCTTCGACCAGTTCCGCGACTTCGAGGACCGGGGTGACCAGTTTAGGGCATTGGTGAGGGCATTATGATCAAGAGCATCTCGGGCCAGATCAAGGCCAAGGCCGCGCTCATCGATCCTGAGCGCTACGGCCGCTCCGACACGAGCGCCATCGGCCGCTGGTTCTGGGAAATCGACAAGGTCCTGCTGCTTCTCGTGACCGTACTCATCGCCATCGGGCTGATCGCCGTAGCCGCCGCCTCGCCGGCGGCTGGCCAGCGTTATTCGGGCGGGAATGTCCACTTCTCCGAGCTCTATTATTTCTGGCGCCAGCTCGGCTGGATTGCCCTTGGCGTACCCGTCATGATCGGCATTTCCATGATGGCGAAGGATCGTGCCCGGCGCCTCAGCCTCTTCGGGGGCGCCTTCTTCTTCGTTCTGCTGATCTTTGTCCCGGTGCTCGGACCGGAGGTGAACGGCGCGCGGCGCTGGATCAATTTCGGCTTGGGCCAGGTCCAGCCCTCGGAATTCCTGAAGCCGTTCTTCGTCGTCGCCATGGCGTGGCTGCTGAGTCTCAAGGATGCCGACAAGTCGCTCCCGGTCTATCCGATATCCGCAGTCCTCACCGGCGCGATTGCCTTTCTCCTGATGAAGCAGCCGGATTTTGGAAGCACAATCATCTTCTGCGCCGTCTGGGTTGCAATGCTGGCTTTGGCGGGCGTGTCATTCCGCATCCTTGGCGGACTTGCGGCGGCGGGCCTCATCGGCATCGTGCTGGCCTATTTCTTCTACCCCGTCGCAACGACGCGCATCGATGAGTTCCTGTTCGGGACGGGGGACAATTTCCAGGTCGAGAATGCGATGCGGACCCTGACCGCAGGGGGGCTGTTTGGCATGGGGCCAGGCGGGGGGACCCGGAAGTTCGGCCTCCCCGAGCCGCACACCGACTACATTTTCTCGGTGATCGGGGAGGAGTTCGGATTGATCGCCTGTTTCGCGATCGCGCTGCTCTATCTCGGCATTGTCGCTCGCGTACTCATCAAGCTCCTCGACGAGGACAACAGTTTCTCGATCCTTGCTGCCGCAGGCCTCGCCGTGGAGTTTGGTCTTCAAGCGCTCATCAACATGATGGTCAATGTCCAGCTTGCCCCGTCGAAGGGCATGACGCTGCCATTCATCAGCTACGGCGGTTCCTCGATGCTGGCGCTGTCGATCGGCATGGGCTTGCTGCTCGCCTTCACGCGCCGGAATCCGTATCTCACGCGTTCGCCTTACGTCGTGAAGTGGAGCGGGGAGTCACTGACCGCATGAATTTCGTGCTCGCTGCCGGAGGGACCGGCGGCCATATGATACCGGCGCATGCGCTGGCCGCGGAGCTGACGGCCCGCGGACATGGCGTGCTGTTGATTACCGACGAGCGCGGCGCCCGTTTTCCAGGCCTCTTCGAGAACGTACCTGTCCACATTCTTCCTGCCGGGCGGCTTGGCGGAGGCCCGGTCGGATGGCTGAAGGCTGCCGGCTCGGTCCTCAAGGGGAGGGCCGAGGCGAAGCGGCTCTACCGTGATCACCGGCCGGACGCCGTTGTGGGCTTTGGAGGCTATCCCGCTTTCCCGTCCCTCCTGGCGGCTAGCGCGCTGCGCATTCCAACCGTAATCCACGAGCAGAATGCCGTCATGGGCCGGGTCAACCGGCTGCTCGCCGGCGATGCCGAAGCGATCGGCATTGCCTACGATGAGGTCGACCGGCTGAAACCGCGTTACCAGGCGAAGAGCGTCCTGGTCGGCAACCCCGTGCGGGAGGAAATTGCTCGTCTTGGCGAAATGCCGTTTCCGCCGTTCGACGAGATCGCGCCGCTCAAGATCCTCGTTACGGGCGGAAGCCAGGGGGCGACCATCCTCGGCAACATCGTTCCCGAAGGCCTCGGCATGCTCGAGCCGTCGCTCCGGCGCCGCTTGCAGGTCGTCCAACAATGCCGGCCCGACGACATTGAGCGCGTCCGCCAGCAATATTCGGATCTCGGAATTCCCG
>DATMHD010000050.1:0-7318 GCA_035555075.1 Sphingomicrobium sp.
GTGATCGGGAACTCCCTGCGCCTCAACGGAGAGCGGCTGTGAAGATCGGCCAGGCATCAGCTGCCAGCGGCATCAGCGAGCGGATGATCCGGCATTACGAGAAGATCGGCCTGATGCCTGCGGCGCCCCGACGAGACTCGGGCTATCGGGACTATGGCGAACGAGATCTGCACACGTTGAGGTTTATCGGCCGGGCGCGCGATCTGGGCTTCTCCATCGACGAGATCCGCAAGCTCCTGGCGCTCTGGCACGATCGCAGCCGCGCGAGCGCGGATGTGAAGGCGCTGGCGCTCGCACGCGCTGCCGAACTCAAGCGGAAAGAGCGAGAGTTGCACGAGATACGGCGATCGCTGGAGCACCTTGCAGCAAGTTGTCACGGCGACGAACGGGCAGACTGCCCAATCCTTGGTGGGCTGGAAGGCAAACCAGCCACCTTGTCGCGCAAGCGTGCCAGCTGAAAGGACCGGGATTATGGCTACTACGACCAGCTCGATCCACAGGATCGGTGTCCTGCGTGCTGCCCTGACGGGCGCCATTAGCTCACTCGTCGTCTTGCTTTTGTGCTGGGTCGGGATGTTCGTTCCCCTGCTTTTCAGCCAGGCCCACGCCGACCTCGCACTGTCCACAACAGCCCACAACGCCTCCGCTGCCGCGGTCGCTGAAGGATTGTTCTGGTCGGTCCTGTTCGGAGGATTGTTGGGGGCCGTGCTCGCAACGGTCTACAACCTTCTTGGACCGCTCGACCGCAAATGACGTTTGGACGAGCAACGATCGGGTGTAGAGGACGCCAATGACGCTGGTCGGAAGGTTGCTGCTCCTCTTGGCAGTGCTGTTTATGCCGCTCGGCATGACGCCAGCGGCGGCGTCCGCATCGCCAGTCGATCACCATCAGATGATGGCGGGTATGGCGATGGAACATTGTCCCGACCGGTCGAACGATCATGGGCAGGATGGCGGCCTCGCCATGTGTTCAATGGCCTGTGCCTCCGCGCTGCCGGCACAAGAGATGGCTCGAGACGAAGCGCCTCTGCGGCATCGCCAGCTCCTCGTCCCGATGATGACGCAAAGGCTGCGCGGCATCCTCCTGGAGATTGCTACGCCTCCTCCGAAGTTCGCCTGAGTTTCGACCACACACTCGAAATCAGGAGAATAATCATGATGACATTGATTGCTGCGGCTCTTGCCGCTGCCGCGCCTGCGGCTTCGACCAGTGATGCAAATGCTCGCCAACAGCACGGCCAGGCCATGCAGCACGAGATGAAAGATTGCTGCAAGGACTGCTGCAAGGACATGGACGGCAAGCATGCCGCCAACGGGTCCGAGCAGGGCGAGCACGCTCACCAATAGTTGAAGCAACCAGTCGAGGGAGGCGTCGTTAAGCGACGGCGCCTCTCCTTGGAGAACTTCCAGTGAAAGCCAGTTTTTATATGGCGGTGAGCGCGCTTGCGCTTGCCAGCCTCCCTGCGCCTGCGGCCGCGCAGATGCACATGCCGGGGATGACCATGCCCATGCCGGCCAAAAAGGCGCCGGCGAAGAAGGCCGCGGCGAACAAGACAGCGCCGAGGAAAAGCGGTGCAACGAAAACGGCCAAGACGCCGGCGGCGAGGAAAACAGCGGCAATGCACGCGCACAAGCCCACAGCGCGGGGAATGACGATGCCAATGGATCACGGCAGCATGAAGATGCCGATGCCCACTCAATCAGCACCCGGCGGCCAGAGTTCCATGCCGGCTGATCACTCGCAAATGCAGCACGGCGCCATGCAGATGCCCGGGCAACCTCCGGCGAGCGCGCAAATGCCCATGGACCATTCCCAGATGCACAAGGGTCAAATGGGCCAGATGAATATGCCGATGGGCGAGCATGCCGGACATGGAATGGCGATGACCGGCGCACTTGGACCTTACTCGGTGGAGCGCGAGAGTTCCGGCACCGCCTGGCAGCCGGACACATCCGAACACGCGGGCATCCATGTGACGAGCGGCGACTGGACACTCATGGCACATGGCGTTCTCAACCTCGTCTATGACCACCAATCCGGCCCGCGGGGCGATGACAAGGCGTTCGGGAGCGGGATGTTGATTGGCATGGCTCGGCGGCCACTCGGCAATGGTACGGTGCAGTTCAAGGCAATGGTCAGCCCTGATCCCATCATGGGCGCGACCGGCTATCCGCTGCTGCTTGCAAGCGGCGAGACCGCGAACGGCAGGGACCGTCTGATCGACCGGCAGCATCCCCATGACTTCTTCATGGAGCTGTCCGGATCGGTCTCCCAGAACATCGGTCCAAAGAGCAGTGTCTTTGTTTACGCGGGTCTACCGGGCGAACCCGCATTCGGACCGCCGGCTTTCATGCATCGGGAAGCGATCATGGATTCGCCCGAAGCGCCGATCAGCCATCACTGGCTCGATTCCACGCACATCAGCTTTGGAGTTCTGACCGGCGGGATCGTGCTCGACAAGGTGAAGCTGGAGGTCAGCCGGTTCAACGGAAGGGAGCCGGATCAGCATCGGTGGGACATCGAGACGGGGCCCCTCGACTCAACTGCGGTGCGGCTGTCGTGGAATCCAACGCGGACCCTCGCACTGCAGGCGAGCTGGGGACATTTCGTGGATCCTGAGCAGCTCGAACCGGGCGTCGATCAGACGCGGTGGTCGGCGAGCGCGCTGTGGGCGAACGAGCTGGCGCCCGGATGGAAGGTTGCGGGAACGCTCGCCTGGGGTCGCAAGACTGCTCACGGCCACAGCGACGACGCACTCGCAGCGGAAGCTTCGCTCAAGCATGCTCGATGGACGGTATTCGGCCGCGCCGAGATGACCGACAACCGGGAACTCACGGATGTGGAGGACGGCCCCGCCTACAGGGTCGGCAAAATCTCGCTTGGAGCCGTTCGCGACTTCCGCATTGCCGATCACTTCTCGCTCGGCGCGGGTGGTCTGTTCTCGGTGAATTTTGTGCCTGATGCGCTCGCGCCACTCTATGGGGGTCATAACCCGACGGGAGCGATGGGATTTGTCCGACTGAAGATCGACTGAGGGGGAAGCCAGTGCATTCGACAAGAGATGCTGTGGTTGCGGCGCTGCTGATGATGGCAGCGCCGCTGTCAGCCCATGAGGCGGCGCCCAAAGCGACGCAGATCACGTCCCTGCCGCCTGCTGCACGAGCTCCTGCCGCCACGGTCGATGCATTTCACGCGGCCCTCAGGCGCGGCGACACGCGAGCTGCCTCGACGCTCCTCAGCGAGGATGCGCTCATCTTCGAGGCCGGAGGAGCGGAGCGCACCAAGGCTGAATATTCGGCACATCATCTGCCAGCGGATGCCGAGTTCGCCCGCTCGGTGTCGTCCGTCCTTACCCGACGTTACGGCGCCGCTAATGAGGAGCTGGCGTGGATTGCGAGCGAGGGTCGAACAAGCGGGACATACAAGGGCAAGCCATTGGATCTGCAAACCACTGAAACCATGCTCCTTCGCCATGATGCCAGCGGGTGGAGGATCGTTCACGTCCACTGGTCTTCGGCCAAAAGATGAACAGTCGAGCGAGGAGATAGCATTGGCAAACGGAAAGCCGTTCGACCTCAAGAAGCATCTGCCGAGCACCGGCTTTGCCGTGATCCTGCTGCTGGTGCTCGCGGCTTTTGGTGGCATTTTCATCTTTGCCGGCGTCTACAACATTGGTGCTGACGCCCCGCATTCATCGGCCGTCTTTGGCCTCTTGCAGGAGTTCCGTGAGAAGGCTGTCGCACATCATGCGCGCAACATCGCGGTCCCGCGGGACCTGAATGCCACGAAGCGCATTGCGGCTGGAGCGGGCCTCTATAACGAGATGTGCACCGGCTGCCATCTCGGGCCAGGGATCGAACGATCCGAGCTCAGCCAGGGCCTATATCCGTCTGCACCGGAGCTCGCCCGTGGCGATGACCTGACACCAGCCGAGCAGTTCTGGGTCATCAAACATGGAGTTAAGCTGACGGCAATGCCCTCCTGGGGGAAGACCCACGACGACGAGCTCATATGGGACATGGTGGCCTTCATCCAGCAGCTGCCGAAGATGTCGGCGGAACAATACAAATCGGCCGTGGCGAGCGCGCCCGAAGACCACCAGGAAATAATGGAGCACATGCGCGCGGCGGACCATCCTGCTCCGTCCCAGCCTCACTCCCACTCGATACCCACAACGGAAGTGCATCATCACTGACAATGGTTGCAGACCAGACGTCCTGCGCGATCTCGCACGAAAGCTTTCTCCAGGATAGTTCCGAGGCGGCTACGGCCTGAAAGGCCGTGGAGAAGGCAGTTACCGACCGCAGCGAGAGCGCTGCGCAGATCGCCTCTCGTCGGAGTTGAGTGTACGAACAAAGCGGCGTGAGCCTGGTCTTTGACACGCTATCTTCTGGACGCGAACATCATAAGCGATGCCGTCAAGCTCGCACCATCGTCTCAGCGATGATCAGCTCGAGGGAAAACCAGTTCCCAGATGGCCGCTGCGCCACTCCTCGTAGCAGGCGCGGCAATGAAGAGCCTGCTGCGCGGCGCATCGAGTAGCCCGGTTCTGGCACCTTCCTGTGTCGCCGCCCGAAGCTTGCGGTGCCATGGTGTCTGCTCGACGAGTTCAACTGTTCCGTCGCCGCACACCACGATGATGCTCGACCCGCGGAAATAGAGGTCATCTGCATCGTCGCAGATGGGAGCCGAATAGGCGACTGCGCCCGAGCGTGGGTCAATAACCGACAAGGTACCGGGGGCGCGGTAAGCCACCGCGATCTGGGTTCCAGCCAGGTCGGAGGCCATGGGATAGTTGCCGAAGCGAAGGCCTGTACTGAGGCTTCCAATGGTTTGCCCCTGATCTATGTCGCCCACGACGATCCTGTGTGCCTCGGGGACGTTCACGAATACCTTGGCCCCAAGTAACTCGAAGGCTTCAGGATGCGCCGGGAGCGGTACCCGCCGAACGACTTGGTGCGTGGCCGGATCCATCACCGCCAAAGCCCCCGAACCATAGCCGACGACGAGGTTGCCATTGCGGCTGTCGACCCGGACATTGTCGGCATCATCGCCAAGGCGGACGACCGCTACAGGCTGCCGCTCGGTGCTGCGATAAAAGGTCACGAGGCCATCGCCCGACGCTACGGCAATCTCATTGTGTATCGGGAGCGACGCTACGCCTTGTGGCTCGTGCAGCCCGGTGATCCTGCCGACGACCTTTCCTGAAGCAAGGTCGATATCATCAACGTTGCCGTTGCCATATTCGGCGACAAAGAGATGCCCGGAACCCTCCAGCGCCATGTGATCAATACGGCCCTTGACGTTTGGCAGCTCGATCTTGCGCACCAGGCGGAGCGGTGATCGAGGATCGTCGAGGCTCATTTGCGGGTCGGACCGCGCACAGGCTGGCGTGGTCGAAAGCAGCATCAGGACGAACAAACTTCGGAGTTCAGCCCGACCGATTGTCACGCTTCCTCCTCAGGGATCAAATGACGGAACCGCAAAAGCAGCAATATGTCATAGAGGGCTTTTAGCGAGCCGCCGAAAATCAGCGGCCACCCGAACGTCGAGACGCTGAGAAGGTAACCCGCAAAAAGGGGGCTGATTGCGCTGGTGAGACTTCTGGGCACCGCAGTGATGCTGGCGGTTGCGCGCCGCTCCTCCGGTCTCACGACCGCCATGACGTAGGATGTTCGGGTGGGGACATCCATTTCCGACAATGCGCTTCGTGCAACCAGAAGAGCGATGGCGATCGCAAGGTTCGGAGCGAACGGGACGAGCACGAGCAGGATGTTCGCAGGAAGATGCGTGAACACCATCGTGTTGATGAGACCGAACCGTTCGGAGATCGGCACCGCGATGAGGTAGGACACTGCCGAGCAGATGCCTGTCCAGAACAGGATCGATGAGGCGGCAATCACCGACAGGTGAAAGGTTCTGAAGAGCCAAAGTGCGAGCAGTGACTGGACGAAAAAGCCGCTTCCCAGCGAGTCCAGGCTGAATAGTGCTGCAAGCTCGAAGACGATCCTGTGCGAGTGGCGGAGCGCCTTGCCGGACGGAAGTGCCTGCACCGCGGCTGGAGACGATAATCCTCGATAGATCAGAAAGGTCACAATCCCGACGGCGGCATAGAGCAGGAAGACCGAGTGCAAGACGAGGGTCTCATCGATTGCAAACTTCCGCGCGATGAGCTGCGGCACCCCCGCTGCAAGGGTCCCCAAAGCGCCAGCGAATGCGCCAATGAGGCTGTACCGTGCGAAAAGAGCCGTGCGTCGCTGGGGCGAAATCGTTCCTGCAAGCATCGCCTGTTCAACAGGAAGGAAGATACTGACGTCGCCGGCGGACGGATTGATCGTTCCGACAAAGGCGACGATCAAAAGCGGCCAGAGCTCACTGACGCTCGCGAACGCGAAGCCGGTCGCAGTCATCAAAAGGCAGGCGACCAGCAAGAGCTTGCGGGCCGGAAACCGGCGGGCGAACAGGCCGATGAAGAGTGTGAGGAGAGCTGATCCCAGCAAGGTGCTGGTGACGATCGCGCCTATCCAGAAGGGACTGTAGCCGAGCTTCAACAGGTAGACGGGGAGGACGATGGAGACGAGGCCGTCGGTGAAGGCGCGGAGACCCTTGCCGAGGAGCAGTCGCCGGGTGTCCGGCGGGATGCGGCCCGGGACGAGGTGCCACCATCGATCGAGGGGCGGCACTTTGGACAGGGTTCGCGTGTTCATTGGAACTCCCGCCGCTCTTATGGCACGAGCGCGGACTGCTTACAGGAGCAGTGTCATGCGAACCAGCAGCGTCTCCCGATCGCTTCTCGCCGGGCTTTTCATCACAGCAGCATTGCCACTTTTTACTCCGTCCGCCGAGGCGGCGCAGCCGACGCCGCGGGCGCAATCAGGCCAGGTGGCGTGGGCCGCTGTCGATCAGGCGCTCGGCCGGCCAGGCGCAGCGCAGCCGGACGGGGTCCACCGATATTCGTTCCCGAGGTCTGATCTTAGTGTCCAGCTCGACGGTGTGCAGATCAAACCGGCCCTCGCGCTTGGCGGCTGGCTTGCCTTTCAACCGATGGGTCCTGATGCGGTCGTCATGGGTGATCTCGTGTTGACGCCCGACGAGGTGAACCCCGTGATGAGCGCCCTCCTTAACGGCGGCATCCGCGTGACGGCGGTTCACAACCACCTGCTCCGCGCCTCTCCCCAGACGATTTACATGCATGTCTTGGGGAAGGGTAATCCAGCTCGTCTCGCTGCCACACTGCGCGGGGCACTTGCGCAGTCCCGTACGCCCCTGGCGGCGCCTGCCCCGGCACCAGCGCAGGCTGCCCTGGATCTCGATCCC
>DATMHD010000051.1:0-2831 GCA_035555075.1 Sphingomicrobium sp.
AGAGATCTGCCGGCAGGCTCTCCACGCCGCTCCCAAGAAGCTGCTTCTGCTCGATCACAGCGAGTTCGCCCTCTACTCAATCCACGAGCAGTTGCTCGAGATGAGCGAGGCGCTGACGGGCGAACTGCCCGAGCTCGTGCCGATCGTCGGATCGATGTTGAACGAGCGCCTCGTTCGACAACTTATCTCGGACCATGGCGTGGACACGCTTTATCACGCGGCCGCGTACAAGCATGTGCCCCTGCTCGAGGACAACGAGCTCGTCGGTGTCGAAAACAACGTCCTTGGGACGCTCGCAGTCGCGCGCGCGGCCTTTGAATCGAAGCTCACCCGATTCACGATGATTTCGACCGACAAGGCCGTTCGCCCAAAGAGCGTGATGGGGGCGAGCAAGCGTGTCGCCGAGCTCGTCATCCAGGCGATGGCGGAGAGTAGAGGCTGCCGGACGCGCTTTGGTATCGTCCGCTTCGGCAACGTCCTCGATTCTTCGGGATCGGTCGTCCAGCGTTTCCGGAGGCAAATCCGCTCCGGCGGGCCTGTGACAGTCACCCACGAGGATATCACGCGCTTTTTCATGTCCATTCCGGAAGCGACGCAGCTCGTCCTGCAAGCGAGCGCGATGGCGAGACAGGGCGAAGTCTTCGTTCTCGACATGGGGGAGCCGGTGAAGATCACCGAGCTCGCTCGTCACATGGTGAGCCTGTCCGGGATGACTGTGCGGGATGAGTCCAATCCTGACGGAGACATCGAAATCCACTTTGTCGGCCTGCGACCGGGCGAGAAGCTGTTCGAAGAGCTGTTCATCGGCGAGGACTCCGTCGAAACCGTCCACCCGCGTATCCGAATGGCCAAGGAGCGGGTCGTTCCTCAAACCAAGCTGGAAAAGCTGCTCGAGAAGTTGAAACAGGCACTCGAATCGGGTGATCGTTCGCTGGTGAGAAAGCGTCTCAACGAATTCATTGCAGCAGAGCAGCGCATGGGGGAAGTCGGCATAGCGGCACCGAGCGCTGCTTCCGGTACAGATGGCTGACCGCCTCGTTATCTTCGGTTCCGGCGGGCATGCGAAGGTCGTCGTCGAAGCGGCTCTCGCGCGCTCGCCAAATCGCGAGATCATCCTCCTAGACGACGAGGCCTCTCACCACGGCCGGCAAGTCCTCGACTTCAGCGTATCGGGTGGACGAGACACGCTGGCGCGCCTGCAGGGCGCACCGGTCGCACTGGGCGTTGGAGACAACCGGGCACGCTGGCACCTGATCGAGTGGCTTCGTGCCGAAGGTGCGCAGCTGGAGACTGTCGTTCACCCGGCGGCGACCGTGGGGCGGACCGTTGAACTAGGTGCAGGAGCCTTTGTCGCGGCTGGCGCAATCCTGATTGCGGATGCGCGTATCGGTGCCGGTGCGATCATCAATACTGCAGCGAGCGTCGACCACGACTGCAGCATCGGGGAAGCGGCACATATTGCGCCTGGCGTTCACCTTTGCGGGAATGTGACGGTCGGTGCACGCACCCTCATCGGAGTAGGCAGCTCGGCACGCCCCGGAGCAACGATCGCGGCCGATGTGACGATCGGCGCAGGTGCAGTCGTGGTTGGCGATATCGAAACAGCAGGAACCTATGTCGGCAACCCGACCCGCCCGCTCTGACCGGTATGGGTAGGCGATGAAAAGGCTGCTCGACTTCGTCGTCTCGCTGGTGGCGCTAATCATTGGAAGCCCCCTGCTGCTGATCCTCGCCCTGTGCGTCCTATTCGACGTCGGCCGCCCCATATTTTTCACGCAGATGCGACCCGGCCTCAAGGGACGGCCCTTCCGTTTGGTGAAGTTCCGCACGATGCGCGGGCATGGTTCGCCCCAGTCGGACGAGCAGCGGCTCACTCGATTCGGACGGTGGCTTCGCGCAACCAGCCTCGACGAGCTTCCGGAGCTGTGGAACGTACTTCGCGGCGACATGAGCCTGGTCGGCCCGCGGCCGCTCCTGATGCAATATCTACCGCGCTATTCGAAGGAACAGATGCGGCGGCACGACGTCCGTCCCGGCCTGACCGGCTGGGCACAAATCAACGGCCGCAATGCCCTGAGCTGGGAAGAGAAATTCAAGTTCGACGTCTGGTACGTCGACAACCGCAGCTTCCTGCTCGACCTGAAGATCCTTTTACGCACCGCGGCAGCAGTGTTCGCGCGGCACGGAATCACGCACGGCGACGCCGCGACAATGCCCGAGTTCACCGGCACTTCGTCCCCGCAAGTGGACGATTAGCTCTTCCGCGGAAGCGGACTACGGCCCTTCGCGGTTTGCACGCCTTTGATGAAGAACCCTCCGCCAGCGTCGAGAGCGAGCATCCGTTCCGGCTTGTCCTTCAGGAAGTCGTCGATCACGCTGGTCGCGCCCTTGCAAGTCGTGAAGCCGTAATCGTCGCACACAAGCAGACCGCCGGGGGATAGCCTCGGGTAGAAGAACTCGAGGCTGTCCCGGGTCGGCTGCGCCAGGTCGACGTCGACATGGACAAACGCGAACTTGGTATCGGCGACGTCCGGGAAGCGGTCCGGAATCCAGCCCTTGTGAAACTCCAGCATGTCCACAAATGGCCGAAGCTTTTCCCGGACCAGGTCCTCCCCTGCACTAAGGTCTCCAGGTCGCCAATATGGGCCGTCCTCCGCTGACGGCGCGCTCAAGCCTTCGAAGCTGTCGAACAGGTGATGCTTCCGGCCGCTCCCCTCGATTGCCGCGCAGATCAGCCACGACCCGGCACCTTCAAACACCCCGCACTCAGCCGTATCTCCCGGGACGCCATCGATCAGGCGAAGCAACTCCCAGAGGATCCAGCGCCGGTG
>DATMHD010000052.1:0-6782 GCA_035555075.1 Sphingomicrobium sp.
TGGTGTTCATCCCCGACGCGGATCGAGGCACCCTTTGCGTGTCGAGCCAGGTCGGCTGCACGCTGAATTGCCGCTTCTGTCACACGGGAACGATGGCGCTGGTGCGCAATCTTGAACCCGCAGAGATCGTGGGCCAGGTCATGCTTGCGCGCGACGCGCTCGGGGAATGGCCCAGCCAGCCTGAAGGCCGCCTGCTCACGAACATCGTCATGATGGGAATGGGTGAGCCGCTCTATAATTTCGAGAATGTCCGCGACGCGCTGAAGATCGTGATGGACGGCGATGGGCTCGGACTGTCGCGCCGCCGGATCACCCTCTCGACCTCGGGGGTCGTCCCGATGATGGCACGGGCCGGCGAGGAGATCGGCGTAAATCTTGCCGTGTCGCTTCATGCCGTGACGAAGGAAATCCGGGACGAGATCGTGCCCCTCAACCGCAAGTTCGGGATCGAGCAATTGCTGGAGGCGTGCGCCGCATACCCGGGCGCGAACAACGCCCGTCGAATCACGTTCGAATATGTGATGCTCAAGGACAAGAACGACAGCGACCAGCATGCACGTGAACTGGTGCGCCTGATCCGGAAATATAAACTGCCGGCGAAAGTGAACCTCATCCCTTTCAATCCGTGGCCGGGCGCGCCGTATGAATGCTCGACAATCGAGCGCATCAAGGCCTTCAGCAACATCATATTCGAAGCGGGGATTTCCGCGCCCGTACGAACGCCGCGCGGTCGTGACATCGACGCCGCGTGCGGTCAGCTCAAGACTGCAGCCGAGCGGCAGCGGCGGAGCCGCGAGGCGGCCTAAGGGTGTTTGCGCCGGTTCGTCGAGCGCTGGTTCGCCAGGTCCGGCGAACGTTCAACGATCAGTCGAAGGGCGAAAAGCCGGTACCCGCATCCGAGCACGCACTGTTTGCTCCGGGGTCAGTCATCCGCAGGGTTCACGGGGATGTGACCTCGATGATGGTCGGCGGGATTTCCGCTCTCCTGACGCAAATGCTTCACCCGGCGGCACTCGGCGGGGTTTGGGATCATAGCGATGTCGCAGAGGATCAGCTTGGACGACTGCGCCGGACCGCGCGCTTCATCGCGGTCACGACTTACGGCCATTGCGATTCCGCTTTGGCTGCGATCGACAAGGTGAAGCGAATCCACGAGCAGGTCAGCGGCACCTTGCCGGACGGGAGTGCTTATCGCGCGGCCGATCCTTGGCTTTTGGCCTGGGTCCATGTCGCGGGAGCCATCAATTTCCTTGATGGTTGGCGCCGTTACGCGGAACCTGGAATGAGCGAGACGGATCAGGACCGCTATTTTGCCGAGAGCGCCGAGATTGCGAGGCTGCTTGACGCCGATCCCGTTCCGAGGAACCGCGCTGCAGCCGAGCGCCTCGTCGGTCAGTTCCGGTCCGAGCTGCGAAGTGATCAGCGGACACGTGCCTTTCGCGATCTTGTCTTGAGGACGCCTCCAGCCTCCTTCGGGGAAGGGCCGGTGCGGCGCCTGCTGATGAACGCGGCCGTCGATCTGATGCCGCCTTTCGCGCGCGAGATGCATGGCTTGGCGCGTCCGCGTGCGGTGCCTTTGGTCCGGGGTGCCACCTTTAGCGTTGCACAAACGCTCCGCTGGGCGTTTGCGAGCGAGCGCTATCGCAAGGCGTCGTGAATTGTGGTGGATCAATTGCGGCGCGACGCGACGCGTGGCAATCCGCCTCCTCAAATGGAATGGAGTAAAGAGCCATGTCGCTGATCGGTAGGCTCGTGGACAAGCTGTTGCCCGAGGGCAGCATCACGCTGAAACTGCCTGGGAAGCCGCCCGAAACCCACGGTGGCGGCGGCGGTCGGCATTTGACCGTGCGCTTCACGGACCGGAAGGTTGCAATCGACCTTTTGAAGAACCCGCGCCTTGGGCTTGGCGAAGCCTATATGGACGGGCGGCTCGTGATAGAGGATGGAACGATCCTCGACCTGCTGGAGATGATCGTCGGTTCGAACCGGTGGGAAGATTGGGGTGAAGGCCGCAAGGCCATATCCAAAGGAAAGATCAGTCTCGCCAAACTGTTCAAGCGCAACAATCTGAAGCGCGCGAGGCGCAATGTCGCGCATCATTACGATCTGAAGGACGAGCTTTACGAACTCTTCCTCGATGAGGACAAACAATACAGCTGCGCATATTTCACGGATCCCGCAAACAGCCTCGAGCGCGCCCAGCTCGACAAGAAGGCGCATATTGCGGCCAAGCTGGCGCTCCAGCCGGGGCAACGCGTGCTCGACATCGGCTGCGGATGGGGCGGCATGGCCTTGTTCCTCCACAAGGTCGCCGGCGTGGACGTGCTCGGCGTCACGCTTTCGGAGCATCAGCTGAAGATCGCGCGGGAACGCGCTTCAGCTGCCGGAGTCTCCGATCACGTCAAGTTCGAGCTCATCGATTATCGCCTCCTCGACGAGACGTTCGACCGTATCGTCTCCGTCGGAATGTTCGAGCATGTCGGAATCAAGCATTATGACGAGTTCTTCGCCAAGTGTCGGGAGCTTCTCAAGCCTGACGGGGTCATGCTGCTCCACACCATCGGCAAGCTTGGGGAACCGTCGAGCTCGCCCGATCCCTTCACCGACAAATGGATCTTCCCCGGCTATTACCTGCCCTCGCTCAGTGACATGACGACGGCGAGCGAAAAGGTTCGGCTGATCCCAAGCGATGTCGAGAACCTGCGCCTCCATTATGCACTGACGCTGCGACACTGGCTCGAGCGGGCGTCGAGAGAGCGAGCGAACATCGAAGCGATGTACGATGCTCGTTTCTTCCGCATGTGGGAGTTCTATCTCGCGGGGGGCATCGTCATGTTCGAGAACGGGGCGGCCTGCAATTACCAGGTGCAGTATATCCGCGACAGGCGCGCACTGCCGATCACTCGCGACTATATGCTCGAGACCGAGCGGCGTTACCGCGAAATCGGCGCAGCCTCGTCGGCATCGACCAAGAAGCCCCGCGTGGTTCGAACCAGGAGAACGCTCGAGCCGACCGAGGCCTGACCAGGAGGTCTCGTCCGGCGGACTAGCTCGGGCGATGCTGCCGCATCAGCTGGTGGGCCTGTTGCCGCTCTTCCGGGGTCAACTTCCCGTCATGGTTGAGGTCCGCCCGATCAAAATGGGCCAGCGCTGCGGTCTCCGCCTCCTCGAGCGACACGCGGCCGTCGTGATTGGCGTCGGCCATGTCGAAGAGGTGTGCTCCAAATCCTGCCATGCCGTGCATTCGCATCCCGTGCATGCCATTCATTCCGGGCATGGAGGGCTCGCCCGCAGCGGCCGAGCCGGTCCGGCGCATGACGATCATCCGATGCTCAACCATGTTCGCGTGGCCCGCTACGAATTCCTGGCGGCTGATGCTGCCGTCGTGGTTGGTATCGAGGCGGTCGAAGAGCGCGTTTCTGTCGCCCATCATCCCTGCATGAGCGCCGGAGTGCTCCATCTCGCCATGCATCGCCATCATGCCGTGCGCCGCCGAGGCGATCTCGTCGCGTGTGATGTAGCCGTCGTGATTTGCATCGAAACGGGCAAATAGCTTCCGGACGTGGTCGGCGACCTCTGCGCCGGTCATCACCTTGTCCGACATGACCCTAACATGGACCTGTTGCAGTGGAGGAGCGCCAGGCGCGGTCCCCTGCGCGACGCCTGCCGGTGGCGCGGGCTGTGCCATCGACGGTGCAGACGCAAAGGCGAGCATAGCGGCGGCGCCGCAGAGCAGGAGCTTGTTCATCGTGCCTCCTCAAGTTCGAGGGCTGGCTAGATCATCCAAGCTTTCTGGCAATTGAACGGGGCCGAAACGGTCAGCGTCGGTAGTAAGGCGTAACGTTGATGTAGCCCCATTCTTGTGTGGGTCCCGCGCGCCTGACCCGCGCAAGCGCGGTCGGCATATCGTTATAAGGATCGAAGATGCCGCTCTGGCGCGTCACAAGCCAGATGACGGGAACTTCCGTTAGTGCAGGATCGGTCGCGAATCGCCGCGCCTGAACCGGCGAAACCGATACGACCGCGGGCCAGCCAGCCCGGATCGGGCCTTTGAATCCCAGGGTCGGGAAGGGCTCTGGAATCGCGCGCAGGGTGCCAGGTACCGAACGCCCGACAGCTCCGAGCGGAAGCGCGCTGTCGGCGGGATAGAGCCAAACCTGGTCCTTCGCAGCGACGTTGCGGGAGAGATAGGCGGATAGGAGGTCCCAGCGTTCCGTCGCTCCGCGCACGGCCATTGAAACCGCTGCCGGCACCAGCGTGATGCAGATCGCAAGGGTGATGATTCGGCGCTCGCGAGCATCATCGCTCTTCGCGATTGCTCCCGCGATCATGAGATAGGCCGGAACCAATGTCCCCGAAAGGGTCCGCGAGAGGAACACCGGTTCGTAGGTGGCCGAAATGAGCGCAGCGAGCATCGGCGGGCCAAGCCAAAGGAGAAGCATCAGCCGCTCAGAATTCCATCCTGCGGATGACCAGGTGGTTGCGATGGCCCGCTTGAACAGCAGCACCATTGCAAGTGCCGCAATTGCGGAGGCGATGCTCAAAGCCTCGACCGGTACCGTGTAGAGAGCAAGGAGCTGCGGGAGGAACATTGCCGGGCTCCAGCCCAGCCAGTTCGTGCTCCAGTCATGCGCACGGCTGCTCATCATGATCAGGCATGGAAGATAAACGGCAAGGATTGCCGCCCCGATTGCGAGTGCACGCGCGAACCGAGCGCGGCTCATCTGCCCGGTTAGCCAGACGGGCAGCAAGGCGAGTGCAAGCGAGACGCCATAAAGAACGCCAAGCGCGTGGCTCCAGCAGGTCAGAGCCGTGCCGAGTCCAAAGAGTGTCCAGGCCGTCCAGCTGCCGGGCTCGCCGGCCTTGAGCTGCCGGACGAGGCGGAGGAGAGCCAGGATCGCCGTCGAGTAGGCGAATGTCAGCATCGGATAAGGCCGCGCTTCCTGGCTGATCACCATGAACATTGGAGAGCAGGTGGCAATGAAACCTGCGAGACCGGCACGAAGGAGTGGTCGGCCGGTCGGTGCCTGCCGCTCCTGCTCGAGCGCAATCGCAATGATGAGCGGAATGGTGAGGGTTCCGAAAAGAACCGAAAGGCTGCGCATGGCGACGTGGCCTTGCCCCGCCATCAAGCGCCAGATCCGCAAGACCGAATAATAAAAGGGTGGGTGCGCCTCATAGGTCGGAAGCACATTCCAGAGATAATGAAAGCTGCGGTCCGAAAACCAGGCGCTGAATGCCTCATCTAGCCATAGCGGACGCGATCCAAGATTGGTCAATCGCAGTGCGAGCGCGAATAGGGTGAGACCGATAGCGACCCGAATGGGCGTCAGCCGCATGCCGAAGCGTAGCTGCTGCGCGGCCGTGGTAGGTGTCGAGGCGCCGTCCATTGGCGAACGACCTAGGGCAAGATGGTTAACAGCCTCGTAATCGTCTTAGCTGCGTTCCGTGGACAATTGGGCTGCACCCGCTACGAAAAGACGCGGGGAAGACAATCACGGGCGCGATGACCATGGGGGAGCAGGCGGTCGCTTCTGGCGATAGGGCGCAGCCCGCCAAACCTTGGTGGGAAAGTCGATGGTTGCTCGGTCTTGTCGTGCTGGGGACAATGGTCCCGCTGCTTTACCCTCCAATTCCGCCGCTTGTTGATCTGCTTGGACATATGGGCAGGTTCCGCGTCGAACTCGATCTTGGCCATTCGCCCTGGCTGCAGCGCTATTATGACTTCCATTGGGCGATGATCGGGAACCTCGGCGTCGACATTCTGATCGTCCCTTTGAGCAAGCTCGTCGGTCTCGAGGGCGCGGTGAAGCTCATCACGCTCGCCATTCCTCCTCTTACGGCGACCGGGTTCCTGTGGGTGGCGCGCGAGGTCCATGGCCGGGTACCGCCGACGGCCTTTGCCTCACTGCCCTTCATCTACGGCTTCCCTTTCCTTTATGGGTTCGTGAACTACGCACTGTCGATCGGCCTTGCGTTTCTCGCTTTTGCGTTGTGGCTGAGGCTAGGCCGCCTCGAGAAGACAAGGCTGAGAGCCTTCCTCTTCGTCCCCATCGCCCTCGTGATCTTCTTCTGCCACGTGTACGGCTGGGCGCTCCTCCTACTGCTGTGCCTTTGCGCCGAAGCCGCTCAGCAGCACGATGCCGGGCGGTCTTGGTCGCGCGCCGGCGTTGATTCCGCCTTCCGATGCGTGGTGATGGGCGTGCCACTCTTGGTGATGCTCATCTGGCGCAATCAAAGCCATGCAGGCTCGACGGATCATTGGTTCGATTTCTCGGCCAAGATCCAATGGATCCTCTCGGCCCTGCGCGACCGGTGGAAGTGGTTCGACATTGCTTCGGTCATCGCCGCGCTGATCCTCATCGTCGAAGCAAGGCGCAGCCACGCGCTGACCTTCTCACGAACGCTGGTTTTGCCAGCGCTCGTCCTCAGTCTCATCTTTCTCTCGCTGCCGCTTGTGATTTCCGGGTCTGCCTATGCCGACATGCGCTTCGTCCCCTACATCCTGGCGCTCAGCCTCCTTGCAATCGGGCTCAAAGACGGTCGGCCATTTTCTCATTCCGGCATGATTGCGGCCGCGGCAATCTTGTTCTTCGCGATCAGGATGGCATCGAACACTGCCAGTCTCGCCATGGCCTCCGATCAGCAGCAGGCGCGGCTTCGGGCACTCGACGTGGTGCCCCGGGGAGCGAGGGTCGCAACGCTCGTTGGAGAGAAATGCGGGTTCAACTGGCAATCGCAGCGGGGGACCCACATCGGTGCAATGGTGATCGTTCGTCGCG
>DATMHD010000053.1:0-4210 GCA_035555075.1 Sphingomicrobium sp.
CGGCTTCTCGCCCTCGAAGCCCTTCAGCTTCCCGTCCAGAAAGTCCCGGAAGCTCAGGCCCGCCACGTCATGGTAGGTCCCGTCGCGGTAGACGAAGTACATCGGCACATCGAGCGCATAGTCACAATAGCGCTCGTAACCGAACCCCTCCTCGAACACGAAGGGCAGCATGCCCGTGCGGTCGGGGTCCGTATCTTCCCAAATGTGGCTACGGAAGCTCTTGAACCCGTTCGGCTTGCCTTCGGTGAACGGCGAATTTGCGAAAAGCGCAGTGGCAACCGGCTGGAGGGCAAGCCCGACGCGAAACTTTTTAACCATGTCGGCTTCGGACGAATAGTCCAGATTAACCTGAATGGTACAAGTGCGCAGCATCATGTCGAGGCCGAGGCTGCCGACCTTAGGCATGTAGTTGAGCATGATCGCATAGCGGCCCTTGGGCATTACGGGCAGCTCGGCGCGCGTCTTGTCCGGCCACATGCCAAGACCCAGGAAGCCAAGACCAAGTCGCTCGCCAACGCTCTTGCATTGGTCGAGATGGCGCGCAGCTTCGGCGCAGGTCTGATGGAGATTTTCAAGCGGCGCCCCGGAGAGCTCGAACTGGCCGGCGGGCTCAAGACTGATCGTGCCATTGTAAGGCCCGATGAGCGCAATGACCTTGCCGCCCTCCTCGACCGGCTTCCACCCGAATTCAGTAAGTCCTGTCAGCAGGTCACGGATGCCCCCCGGCTCGTCCCAGGAGGGTGCCCGATGGTCATCGAGCCGGTACACGAACTTTTCGTGCTCGGTGCCGATACGCCATTTGTCGCGCGGCTTCTCGCCGCCGGCGAAAACCGACAGCAAATCGTCGCGGCTCTCGATCCTTGGGCTGACGCTGTCGTCGGTTCGGGTCGTCATGGCTGGCGGCGCTTAGCCGCCCCAAAGGACGCACGCCAGTTATTCTCCACTTATGGCTCGATAAGCCGCCAATCGCCGCCAATCGCCATGAAGGTCGCAAGGGCTGCAAGAGCTGCGGTTTCCGCACGAAGAATGCGCGGACCAAGGCTGATCGGGACGATGTCGGGAAGCGCGCGCATCATCGCCCTTTCCTCGCTCGTGAAACCGCCTTCGGGACCGGTGAGGATGAGTGCAGGACCGGCACTGAAGGCGTCGGCAACAGCTTGGCCGCCGCATTCGTCGGCGACATAGAGCCGGCGCGCCGGATCCCGGTTCGTCAAAAGCTCCTTCAGCGAGAGCGGCTCGTCGATTTGCGGAAGGCGCGTGCGGCCGCATTGCTCGGCAGCTTCGATGGCGATCGATCGGAGGCGGTCAATCTTGACGCGTTCGGCAACCGTCCTCTGGGTCATCACGGGGACCAGCCTCGCTGCTCCAAGCTCGGTCGCCTTTTCGACGAGCCAGTCGGTCTGCGCCCGCTTCACCGGCGCAAAGGCAAGCCAGACATCCATCGTCGGCTCGAGCTCTTTCGTCTGCCGCTCGACGGCAAGCGTCATGCGTTTCCTGCCGCTTTCGGCGATCCTTGCAAGCCACTCGCCCGAATGGCCATCAAAGGTCAGCAGCTCGGAGCCGACACCAAGTCGCAGGACATTGCCAAGATAATTGGCTTGCGAAGCGTCAAGCGTGAGGATCGCTCCGGGCATGAGCGGCTCACGAACGAACAGGCGAGGAAGGCTCCTTGGAGGCCAGGCGGGCGTCGCGGGCATGACCTCCGCTTATCCTCCATGGGGAAGTCCGCGAAGGAAAAAGCGCGAGCGGGAGGTCAGCGGGCTGCCGTCGGGATTGCATCCAACCATCTCATCATTGCTGTGATTGCCCGGGAACATGCTTGGGAGCACGCGGGCGTCCCGCGACGAAGGGCTGCCGATGGGCATTCGACAAGCCTGCAGCGAGGCGCCCGCCGGCAGAGATCGCACCGTCCATGAGGCAGACGGCTGATCCCCACGAGCGGTTAGTGCGGGACTTCAGAAGTGCGGTTCATGTCGGAGACAAAAGCCGTGAGCCGCGCTAACTGGCCGCTGGTGAAGCCACCCGCCGACATCGTCCCGGACAGCGAGAGGAAAGGGTTGATCGGCGCCCTGCCGCCGCCGCTTCGTCCTTACGCGTCGCTCATGCGGCTCGACCGACCCATTGGCGCATGGCTGCTCTACTGGCCATGTGCGTGGAGTGTTGGCCTTGCCGGGGTCGGGGGACGCTGGGACCTCTTCCTGTGGCTCGCCCTCGGCGCGATCGCGGCCCGAAGCGCCGGGTGCGTCTACAACGACATCGTCGATCGCGACCTCGATGTGGAGGTCGAACGAACGCGGCTTCGGCCGATTGCGAGCCGGCGCGTTTCGCTTCGCTCGGCCTGGGCACTGATCGCGCTTCTCTGCGCCATTGGCTTGGGAATACTCGTCGAACTGAAGTGGCTGGCAGCGCTGATCGCGCTCCTCAGTATCCTCCCCGTTGCCGCTTATCCGTTCATGAAGCGGATCACCTGGTGGCCGCAAGCATGGCTTGGCCTCGTCTTTTCATGGGGCTCGCTGGTCGGCTGGCCCGCGGTCACGGGGAGCTTTGCACTGCCGCCGCTCCTTTTGTGGTTTGGATCGATCTCCTGGGTGATCGGCTATGACACGCTCTACGCGATCCAGGACAAGGAGGATGATGCACTGGTGGGCGTCAAATCCTCCGCGCTCCGCCTTGGCGAGAAGGCCTCGACCGGCATTGCGATCTTCTATTTCCTGGCGCTCATCCTGTGGGGAGCCGCGATCTGGATGGTTCGGGCCGACTGGCTTTCGATCCTGGCGCTTCTTCCAGCGGCCCTCCACCTGTCCAACCAGGTCCTTCGGGTCGACCCCGATGATGGCGACCTTGCGCTGCGGCTATTCCGTTCGAACCGCACGTGCGGCCTGCTCGTGTTTCTCGCAATGCTGGTCGTCGGCCTCTCGGCGCGCTAGGGCGCGCGGTTCATGCTTTCGCCGGACGATGCCAGAAGAGTTGCCGAGGACCTCGTCGAACGCGGCCTCCGGGCAGGAGCAACTGCTGCCGACGCCCTTTATGCAGGCGACCGTTCGTCGAGCGTGCAGGTGCGTCTTGGAAAGCTAGAGGACGTCGGCCGCTCGGAAGGCGCGCAGATCGGTCTTCGCCTCTTTGTCGGACAGCGTTCGGCGACCGTTGCAACCTCCGATCTTTCAGGCGAGGGGCTCGGCGTCCTTGTCGAGCGCTGTCTTGCCATGGCCCGCGAGGCTCCTGAGGATCCGTACGCCGGCCTTGCTCCCGCCGATCTCCTCCAGGCGGGCGAGGGACCTTCGCTCGACACCTTCGACGACGTCGAACCCGACCCTTCGGAGCTTCGAGCTCGCGCCATCGAGGCGGAAGATGTGGCGCTCGGGCTGAAGGGCGTCACCAATTCGAGCGGAGCGGGGGCAAGCGCGTCTGCCTCGACGATCGCCCTTGCGACATCGGGCGGCTTCTCGGGTGCGTACCAGGGCAGCTCCCATAGCATTTCCGCAACCATGATCGCTGGTGAGGGCGCGAGGATGCAACGGGACAGTGCGTGGCACAGTGCGCGTCACCTTGCTGATCTCGAGCCCGCCGGCGACATCGGCCGGAAGGCCGCGGAGCGGGCCGTCGCTCGGCTCGATCCCAAGCGGCCGAGGCCTGGCCGTTATCCGGTGCTGTTCGACCCCCGCGTTGCCTCGAGCCTCATTGGTCATTTCGCAGGCGCCATCAGCGGATCATCGATCGCAAGGAAAACGAGCTTCCTCGAGGGGAGACTGGACGCACTCGTCTTTGGCGCCGGAGTGAGCATCATCGATGATCCGTTGCGAAGGCGGGGTCTTAGATCGCGGCCGTTTGACGGCGAGGGGGTGAGGGTCTCGCGCCAGGAGCTTGTGTCCGAAGGTCGCCTGACGACTTGGATTGCCGAGAGCGCCTCCGCGAGGCAGCTCAACATTCTTCCAACCGGACATGCGGTAAGGGGCGTCGGCGGCGCACCGAGCGCGAGTCCGAGCAATCTCTACCTTGCTGCGGGAGTGCGGAGCCGCGATGAGCTTCTCAGGACTTTTCCCGAAGCCTTGCTGGTGGTCGAGCTCATTGGGCAGGGCGTCAATCCGGTGACGGGGGATTACAGCCGCGGCGCAGTCGGTTTCATGGTCCGTAACGGGGAAATCGCGGAAGCTGTGTCGGAGATCACGATCGCGTCCAATCTCGCCGAGATGTTCGCGACCCTGGAACCTTC
>DATMHD010000054.1:0-8068 GCA_035555075.1 Sphingomicrobium sp.
CCCCGACGATGATGAGCCATCTCCAGGCGATGGACATGATGATGAAGGGGCACATGCTCGCGGACACGACCGCGGTCCTCTCGGCCATTGATCCGGTGTTCGGGGAGGTCGACCGCTGATGGCCGGCCAGGGCTCCTTTATCGATGATCCCCAACAGCGCGCGCGGTGGGAAGCTTTCCAGTGGAATGCCGAGAATGCGCGCAAGACGAAGGAGATCATCGCGCGCTATCCCGAAGGTCGCCAGGTCTCGGCCGTGATCCCGCTGCTTGACCTTGCCCAGCGACAGGTCGGTGCCGAGACGAACACGCAAGGGTGGCTTCCGGTCCCGGTGATGGAGTTCGTCGCGCGCGAGCTCGACACGAGCTACATAAGGGTCCTCGAAGTTGCGACCTTCTACACCATGTTCAATCTCGAGCCGGTCGGTCGCTTCCATGTCCAGGTGTGCGGGACAACGCCGTGCATGCTTCGGGGTTCGGACGAGCTGTTCAAGGCTTGCCGCGCACGCGGGCTCAAGAAGGGCCATACGACGGCGGACGGGCTGTTCACGCTGGCCGAGGTCGAGTGCCTTGGCGCCTGCGCCAATGCGCCGATGGTCCAGATCAACGACGATAATTACGAGGATCTTACCGAGGAAAGCATGGGCGCGGTGCTTGACGCGCTCGCTTCTGGAAAGTCGCCCAAGGCCGGACCCCAGGTGGACCGGCAGACGAGCTGCCCGATGGGCGGCCCGACGACGCTCAAGAAGATGGCCGAGCGCAATTACGACTATCGTTCGCAATGGACTCCGGTTGCCGGGCCGGCAAAGGAGGGGGCGCAGTGATCGGCGTCATCATCGCAGTGATCCTGGGCATCCTTGTCATCGGGATCGTGCTCAAGCTTCTGAATATCGCGATCATCGTCGCGCTTTGCGTCGGCCTCGTCATTCTCGCGCAGAACAAGCTCGGGGCGAAGCGGCTGAAATGACGGTCATCCTCGCGATCCTTGCAGCCGTCGTGCTGGCGCTGCTCGCATTCAAGTTCGTGCGCGGCATGATCAAGCTTGGCGTGCTTGCGCTCGTTGTCCTCGTCTGCATCTTCGTTGCTCACCAGGCGGGAGCCTTCTGATGGGCTATACCGGGCCACTTGCGGACAAGGACCGCATCTTCACCAACGTCTATGGCTTCCAGGAGCCCTGGCTCAAGGCCGCCAAGCAGCGCGGCGACTGGGACAATACCAAGGGGCTGATGGCGGTCGGGCAGGATGCGATCATCGACGTCATCAAGGCATCGGGACTGCGGGGAAGGGGCGGCGCGGGCTTTCCGACCGGGATGAAGTGGGGCTTCATGCCCAAGGAGCCCAAGGCCGGGAAACCCAATTTCCTGGTGATCAACGCCGACGAGTCCGAGCCTGGAAGTTGCAAGGACCGTGAGATCATCCGTCACGATCCGCACAAGCTCATCGAGGGCGCGCTCATCGCGAGCTTCGCCATGCGGGCGCGTGCGGCCTACATCTACATAAGAGGCGAATTCATCCAGGAATCCCGTGTCCTGGAGCGTGCAGTTGCCGAAGCGTATGAAGCTGGTCTCCTCGGCAAGAACGCGGCGGGCTCGGGCTATGATTTCGACCTGTTCGTCCACCGCGGCGCCGGCGCCTATATCTGCGGCGAAGAGACGGCGATGCTCGAAAGCCTCGAGGGCAAGCAGGGCAAGCCCCGTCTCAAGCCGCCGTTTCCTGCGGGTGCGGGCCTCTACGGCTGCCCGACCACCGTCAACAATGTCGAGAGCATTGCCGTCGTTCCGACCATCCTTCGCCGCGGCGCGGAATGGTTTGCAAGCATCGGAAATCCGAAGAACGAAGGCACCAAGCTGTTCCAGCTCTCGGGACATGTGAACACGCCCTGCGTGGTCGAGGAATCGATGGGCATCAGCTTCCGCGAGCTGATCGTGCGGCACGGGGGCGGCATCCGCGGTGGCAGGAATGCTGACGATTTCAGTAACTTGTTGGCGGTTATTCCGGGTGGTTCTTCGGTTCCCCTGGTGCCCGCCGAGGAGATCCTCGACGCGCCGATGGATTTTGACGGCCTCAAGGCCCTTGGCTCGGGCCTTGGCACGGCGGCGGTTATCGTCATGGACAAGTCGACCGACATCGTCCGGGCGATCAGCCGCATCAGCTATTTCTACAAGCATGAGAGCTGCGGCCAGTGCACTCCGTGCCGCGAGGGGGCGGGCTGGATGTGGCGCATGATGGAGCGCCTGCGCGAAGGTGATGCGGAGGTTGCCGACATTGACAAGCTCCTCGACGTGACCAAGCAGGTCGAGGGCCACACGATCTGCGCCCTGGGGGATGCGGCGGCCTGGCCGATCCAGGGGCTTGTCCGGCATTTCCGGCCCGAACTTGAACGCCGGATCGCCGAGCGTGCCGGCCGCCAGCTCCTGGAGGCTGCCGAATGAGCGGCCGTGCTGCACATTCAGGGAAGGGCTTCGGCCCAGGCCGGCGAGGAGGCGCAATGAGCCGACTGTCGATCCTCGCTGCAATCCTTGCACTTGGTGCCGCAGCGCCCGCCTGGGCAGCGCCCGACAATCTGCAGCGCTATGTCGCGTGCCTCGCCGAGAGCCGCCCGGCGCAAGTGCGGCAGCTGCTGCAGGCATCCTCGGCTGCTGCAGCAAGCCTTAGTTTCCATGCTCTTGCCGATGACAGTCGCTGCTTCTCGCGCGTCTTCCCGAGCGGCGAATTCCGGCCGGAGGACCTTTCCTTCTCGCAGGACCTCCTTCGCGGCCGCCTTGCCGAGCAGGCGCTCCTTGCGCAGGCGGGCGCTGCTTTGGCCCTCCAGCCGCTGCCACTCCAGCAGAAGAGATATTTGCGCAGCTGGTTTGCGACCACCGGGCGCAATCCCGCAGTTGACGAGATGGGCGCATGCATGGCCGACACCGATCCATCCCAGATCATTGCGCTGATCAAGACCGATCCTGGAACCAGCGATGAAACCGCTGTTCTTGGAGCGCTCTCGCCAAGTCTCACCAGATGCCTCTCGGCTGGGACGCGGCTCGACGCCGGGCGTCAGGCACTACGCGCGGCGCTTGCTGATGCGCTCTATCAGCGCCTCACCAATCCCTCCTTATCCCTTGCAGGAACTGCGCACTAAAATGCCCAAGGTTACCGTCGACGGCATTGAGCTTGAGGTCCCGCAGGGTGCGACCGTGCTGCAGGCGTGCGAGCTCGCCGGCAAGGAGATCCCGCGCTTCTGCTATCACGAGCGGCTGTCGATCGCCGGCAATTGCCGCATGTGCCTCGTCGAGGTTGCTCCCGGTCCGCCCAAGCCCCAGGCCAGCTGCGCGCTGCCCGCGGCCGACGGGCAGACCATTCGCACCGATACTCCCATGGTGAAGAAGGCGCGCGAAGGGGTGATGGAGTTCCTCCTCATCAATCACCCGCTCGATTGTCCGATCTGCGACCAGGGCGGCGAGTGCGACCTTCAGGACCAGGCCATGGCCTATGGACGCGGCTTCTCCCGCTTCGAGGAGAACAAGCGGGCCATCGACGACAAATATATGGGGCCCGTCATCAAGACGGCGATGACCCGCTGCATCCAGTGTACGAGGTGCGTTCGCTTCTCGTCCGAGGTTGCCGGTGTCAACGAGATCGGCATGCTGTATCGCGGCGAGGACAGCCAGATCACGTCCTATCTTGAACGCGCGGTCTCGGGCGAACTATCCGGCAATCTCGCGGACGTCTGCCCGGTCGGCGCGCTCCTCCAGAGGCCCCAGATCTTCGAGAGCCGGCCATGGGAGCTGCGCCGGGTGAACGGCATCGACGTCATGGACGCGGTTGGTTCGAACATCCGTCTCGACGTTCGCCAGCGCCAGGTGATGCGCATCCTCCCGCGGATCAACGAGGACGTGAACGAGGAGTGGATCAGCGACAAGACCCGCCATCATGTCGACGCGCTCGTCCGGAACCGTCTCGATCGCCCGTGGGTGAGGGAGAAGGGCAAGCTTCGCGAGGCGAGCTGGCGTGAAGCGCTGCAGATTTTCGCCGACCGGCTGAAAAAGGCAGGGTCCAAGGTCGCTGCAATCGCAGGCGATCTTCTTGACGCCGAGACAATGTATGCCGCGCGCAAGCTGCTCGAGGCGCAGGGCTCAAGCCTCCTCGAAGGCCGGCAGACAGGGCTGACCTACGACTGCACCAGCCTTTCGGCGGTAGCATTCAACTCGACCATCCAGGGCATCGAAAGCGCCGATGCCGTCCTCCTCGTGGGATCGAACATCAGGTGGGAAGCGCCGCTCATTGCAACCCGCCTGCGCAAGATCGTGCGCAAGGGCGGCAGGATCTTCGCAATCGGGCCCAAGACCGATCTCGACATGAAGGTCGAATGGCTCGGCGATGATCTGAAGCTTCTCGGCAAGCTTCCAAAGTCGGTGAAGGACGCCTTTTCTGCAGCGGAGCGTCCGGCGGTGATCGTCGGTCCAGGTGCGCTTGCGGCAGGGGGCCTTGGCGCTGCGCTTGCGCTCGTCGAGCCCCTGGGACTCGTGCGGGACGGCTGGAACGGCTTCAATGTTCTTCACGTCTCGGCTTCACGTATGGCCTCGCTCATCCTTGGCTATGCGCAGTCCGGCGGCATGGCCGACATCGAAGCGGCGAAGCCCGAGCTCGTGCTCCTTCTGGGCGCGGACGAGACGAGTGCAGACCAGCTGAAGGGCGCCTACAAGGTCTATGTCGGTCACCACGGCGACAAGGGCGCGCGGCAGGCCGACCTCATCCTCCCCGGCGCCGCCTACGCCGAAAAGCACGGCACCTATGTCAACACGGAAGGGCGCGTGCAGTGGAGCGAGCGCGCGGTCTTCCCGCCAGGCGAGGCACGCGAGGACTGGGCGATCCTTCGCGCGCTCAGCGAGCTTGCCGGGCGCAAGCTCCCTTTCGACAGCTATGACGAACTCAAGGCCCAGATGATCACCGTGTATCCGCAGCTTGGACGCACAGGGCTTGTCGATCTTCCCTGGGCACCTCCAAGGCTTGCGGCCAAGGCGGAAGGGCCGATCCGCTATCCGATCGGGGATTTCTTCCTCACCAACGCCATCTGCCGGAACAGCCCCACGATGCAGCGGTGCTCGGACGAACTGGTACGGGGCGTCCAGTTCCACGAGGCCGCGGAATGACCGACACCCTCGTCCGCTGGGGCATGGCCTACGACTGGGCATGGTTCCTTGCCACCGTCATCCGCGTCCTTCTGATTGCGCTCCCGCTGATGCTTGCGGTTGCAATGATCATCTATGCCGAGCGCAAGATCTGGGCGGCAGTCGCGCTTCGACGCGGCCCCAACGTCGTTGGTCCCTGGGGCCTGCTGCAGAGTTTTGCCGACGGACTGAAGGTCTTCCTCAAGGAAACCATCATCCCGACGAGCGCGAACAAGGGCCTGTTCCTCATTGCCCCGATCGTGACGTTCACGGTCGCCTTGATCGTCTGGGCGGTCGTGCCATTTGCGCCTGGCGTCGTGCTCACGAACGTCAATGTCGGCCTTCTCTACATCCTCGCTGCAAGTTCGCTTGGCGTCTACGGCGTGATTGTCGCGGGCTGGTCGTCGATCTCCAAATATCCCTTCTTCTCGGCCCTTCGCGCAGCTGCCCAGATGGTGAGCTATGAAGTCTCGATCGGCTTCGTCCTCATCTGCGTGGTCCTCTATGCAGGGACGTTCAATCTCAGTGCCATCGTGCTCCAGCAAAAGGGGCATGGCCTCGGGCTTGTGAATGCCTTCGGGTTCAATCTCCTGCTGTTCCCCATGTGGGTGGTCTTCTTCATCAGCTCGATGGCCGAGACGTTCCGCACTCCGTTCGACCTCGTGGAGGCCGAGAGCGAGCTCGTTGCCGGCCACCAGACGGAATATTCCTCGATGAGTTTCGCGCTCTTCTGGCTCGGCGAATATGCGAACGTCATCCTCATGTGCGCGCTCAATGCGATCCTGTTCTGGGGAGGGTGGCTGCCGCCGTTCGACTGGAAGCCGCTCTACAGCTTCCTCTTCACGCCCGAGATCACCGGACTCTTCTGGCTGTTCCTCAAGATGGGCTTCTTCTTTTTCTGCTTCGGCTGGGTCAAGGCGACGGTGCCGCGCTATCGCTATGACCAGCTGATGCGCCTTGGCTGGAAGATTTTTTTGCCGCTTAGCCTCGTTTTTGTCGTCCTCGTATCTGGTTGGCTGATGCTGACGCGCTATGGGGCCGGCGCATGATTCACTGGATCAAAGCCTTCACCCTGTGGGACATGGTGCGTGGTCACGCGCTGACGCTGAAGTATTTCTTCAAGCCCAAGGCGACCATCAACTATCCTTACGAGAAAGCGCCGACTTCGCCGCGCTTTCGCGGCGAGCATGCGCTTCGTCGATATCCCAACGGGGAAGAGCGGTGCATTGCCTGCAAGCTGTGCGAGGCGATCTGCCCGGCGCTTGCGATCACGATCGAAGCCGAACCCCGCGAGGACGGCAGCCGGCGCACGACGCGCTACGACATCGACATGGTCAAATGCATCTATTGCGGCTTGTGCCAGGAGGCCTGCCCCGTCGATGCCATTGTCGAAGGGCCCAACCTCGAATTCGCGACCGAAACCCGCGAGGAACTGCTCTACGACAAGGCGAAACTCCTCGCGAACGGTGACAAGTGGGAGCAGGCCATTGCCGCGAACCTTGCCGCCGATGCCCCCTACCGATAAGCGCGCCGCAACAGGGTCCCCCGTTTGATTGCTTCCATCGCCTTTTACCTGTTCGCGATACTCACCATCGCCAGTGCGCTGGCGGTGATCTTCGCGCGCAACCCGGTGCACAGCGTGCTCTGGCTGATCGTCGCATTCTTCAATTCGGCGGGCCTCATGCTGCTTCTTGGTGCCGAGTTCATCGCGATGCTGTTGGTCATCGTGTACGTGGGCGCGGTCGCCGTCCTCTTCCTCTTTGTCGTCATGATGCTCGACATCGACTTTGCCTCGCTAAGGCGCGGCTTCACGAGGAACCTCCCGTTCGGGATCATCATCGCGCTGGTTCTGCTCGGCGAGGTGATCGTTGCCGATAATGCCTGGAAGGCGGGTCCGAGCTTAAGCGGCCAGTCGATACCAAAGTCACCAATTCCCAACATCGTCGCGGTCGGGCAGCTGCTCTACAGCCGCTACCTGTTCGCCTTCGAGCTTGCTGGTCTCATCCTGCTTGTCGCGATGATCGGCGCCGTCGTCCTCACGCAGCGGAGCAGGGGCGACACCCGAACGCCCAAGGCCTCGCGCCAGCTCCGGCGTCGTCCAGGGGAGGCGGTGAAGGTCCTTGATCCGCCGGTCGGCGAGGGAATGAAGCTATGATCGGCCTTTCGCACTATCTCACGGTTGGAGCGATCCTCTTCACCATCGGTGTCCTCGGGATTTTCCTCAATCGCAGGAACGTCATCCTGATGCTGATGGCGATCGAGCTGATCCTGCTTGCAGTGAACATCAACCTGGTTGCCTTCTCTGCATTTCTCGGCGATCTCACTGGACAGGTGCTGGCGATGTTCGTCCTCACCGTCGCCGCCGCAGAGGCCGCAATCGGCCTTGCAATCCTCGTGATCTTCTTTCGTCGCCGCGGCTCGATCGCCGTTGACGACGTCAACCGGATGCATGGCTGATGCACCCAGTGATTTTCATTGTCTTCCTTCCGCTTCTCGCAGCGATCATTGCTGGCCTGTTCGGAAGGTGGATCGGAAAGACCGCCGCGAAAGCGGTGACGACCGGTGCCTTGTTCATCGGCGCGTTCTTGAGCTGGCCGATTTTCTTCCAGTATATCGGCGGCAGCGCCGCACCCGCTGTGGTCCCGGTGCTCAACTGGATCCAGTCAGGAACATTGAGCGTCGACTGGGCGCTCCGCGTCGATGCCCTGACGTCAGTCATGCTGGTCGTCGTGACCACCGTGTCCAGCCTCTTTCACCTCTACAGCTGGGGCTATATGGAGGAGGACCCGAGCCAGCCGCGGTTCTTCGCCTATCTGTCCCTGTTCAGCTTCGCGATGCTGATGCTGGTGACTGCCGACAGCCTGGTCCAGATCTTCTTCGGCTGGGAAGGGGTTGCTCTTGCGTCCTACCTTCTCATCG
>DATMHD010000055.1:0-5128 GCA_035555075.1 Sphingomicrobium sp.
GCCCGTCACGGTCAGCTATCCGTGACCCACTTCGAGCAGGGCCCCCTTCCGACCGGCGTGACCTTGAACGTCGCCGCCGCCGGAGATGCTGAAAAGCCCGCGGTCATCCTCCTTCACGGATTTCCGGAATCGCATCGCACGTGGCGCGAAATCGTGCCGAGACTCAAGGACAGCTTCTATCTGCTGATGCCGGACCAGCGCGGATTTGCAGGTTCCGACCTTCCGCAGGAGGTCGATGCCTACAAGACCGACACGCTCATTGACGACATCTTTGCGCTGGCTCACGCATATGGCCTCGGGAAGTTCGCCCTGGTCGGCCATGACTGGGGAGGCGCCATCGCCTGGGGCGCTGCGCTTCGCAATGACCCGCGGCTCACCCGCTTATGCATCATCAACGCGCCGCATCCGGTAATCTTCCAGACGAGCCTGTTCGACAGCGAAGAGCAGCGCCATGCCTCGCAATATATCACCGCCTTTCGAACTCCCGGGTTCGAAAAGGCGGTAGAGGCCATGGGGTTCGACACCTTCTTCGAGAAGACGTTCGCCCGCCATGTGGATCTTTCCCTCGTCGGCGAAGCCGAGAGGCGGCAATATCTCTCCGACTGGTCGCAGCCCGGCGCATTCAATGCGATGCTAAACTGGTATCGGGCCTCGCGGCTGGTGGTGCCGCCCGTTGGCGTTCGCGTTCCGCAGGCAGTCCTGCGCATCTTTCCCAAGGTGAAGGTGCCTTGCCTCGTGATCTGGGGAATGAAGGACGCGGCCTTGCTGCCGCTCCAGCTCGACGGGCTCGAGGAACTGGTCGACGACCTCACCGTGGTCCAGCTGCCGGACGCCGGGCATTTTGCACCATGGGAAGCGGGCGAAGAGGTCGCTCGCGAACTCGAACCCTTCCTCGCAGGTCAACTGGCCGCTACTGCCCCGGGCAAATGACCGAGACACGATCCCGTTCGCGTTCCGCCGCGCGGCTCGCCGCCGTCCAGGCGCTTTATCAGCACGACATGGAAGCTACGCCCGTTCCGCGCCTCCTCCATGAATTCCACGAGCACCGGCTGGGAGCGACCATCGAGGATGCGACATATCACGATGCCGAACGGGACTTCTTCGACGACATCGTAACTGGCGCAGATGCCCGTCGATCGGAAATTGATGCGCTCATCAGCGCTCGTCTCGCCGAGGGCTGGAGTCTCGAGCGGCTCGACCGGCCGATGCGGGCCATCCTGAGGGCTGGCGCCTACGAGCTGATCGCGCGGCCCGATGTCCCCGTGGGCTCGGTCATTTCCGAATATGTCGATGTTGCCCACGCCTTCTACGACAAACGTGAAAGCGGCTTCGTTAACGGCCTGCTCGATGCGATCGCCAAGGAAACCCGCTCTTAACCCTTCCCTGTTATCCATGCAGGAATGGACGTCAGAACTCTCGGGCTGACCGCCTGCGCGCTCGCCGCAGCAGCCATCGTCGCGCGCATCTTCTGGCTGTTCGCCAATCGGACGCCGGTTCTTGCGCATTCCGAGAACGTTGACGTGCTCGGCGAGAGCCTTCCCGGCGATCCGCTGAACCAGCCTGAGCATCCGCAAGGCTTTTCGCGCATGTCCCCCTTCCACACGGCCGACATGCGGCTCGAATATGAAATAGGCGGCAAGCATTACGAGCATGACGTCGAGACCCACTCGATCGACGGGCTCGAAGTGACTGCCTCCGACGACATGCCGATCCTCTGGGCTGATCCCGCCGATCCGGCGCGGGTCGAGCGCCATGGTCCGGGCTTCTGGATCATCGCCCTTCTCGTCGTCGGCTTCGCCGCTTCGGCGATCTACAGCTACTCCTAAGCGCTTTCGCCTTGCAGCCGGCGGGGCTGAGACTACCCTCTAGCGGATGATCCGCGAACGGGAGGTCATCGCGCGATTACGCCGGATAGCAACTGCGCCCGGAGCGCGGGGGCTGCTCGACGATGTCGCACTGCTCGACGGGCTGGTCGTCACCCATGACAGCATCGCGCAAGGGGTTCACTTCCTCAATCATGACCCGCCCGCGAGTGTCGGCTGGAAGCTTGTGGCAGTGAACCTGTCGGATCTTGCAGCGAAAGGCGCGACGCCCGCGGGAGCGCTGCTCTCCCTGTCGATCAGCGGCCCCGGAGAATGGGAGCTCGGCTTCCTGAGCGGCGTCGAAGCCGCCTGCGAGAGCTATGGCCTGCCGCTTCTTGGCGGGGATACGATCGCCCTTCCTCCGGGTTCGCCGCGAGTGCTTGGACTGACTGCTCTTGGTCGCGCCTCCTCCGTGGTTCCGGATCGTGCCGGCGGGATTCCCGGCGATGCCTTATGGCTTGTAGGGACGATCGGCGACGCGGCCGTTGGCCTCGAGCAGCTCCGCGAGGACCGGAATGCCACAGGGCCCCTCGTCGACATCTACCGCCGGCCGGTGCCTCAGCTCGAGGCGGGCCGGCTCCTCGCCCCAAGGGCACACGCGATGATGGATGTCTCCGACGGCCTCCTTCTCGATGCAACGCGCATGGCCGAGGCGAGCAGATGCACGATCAGGATCGAGCTCGATGCCCTCCCGCTATCGAGCGCCTTCGTCGCCGAACGGGGTCAAGGTCTTGCCGCGCGCCTGTTCGCCGCAACCGGCGGCGACGATTATGCGCTTCTTGCAGCCCTCCCGGACAATCTCGATCCGGAAACGCTTTGTTTACCAAGAGGAACGAGGATCAGCCGCATCGGTTCGCTTGCAGCCGGGAAAGCCGGAATCGGCCTGACCTTTGCAGGTAAACCGGTGCCACTGCCGGAGAGTTTGGGATTTGAACACCAGGGTTCAAACGATCGCGGGCCACCCGCTTCGCCAATGGCTGATCGGCGCTAGCGGCCTAATCTGCGGCATGGCCGCGGCGCTCCTCACGCTCGTGCGCTAACCTCAAGCGGTTGCCAGCCGCGAAAACGCTCCGTAAAGCTTCGCCGTTTTTCCAGCGCGGCCGCCAATCCTGCGGCCGTTTTCGCCAGCTTCAAGAACGGGGAAGCTTGAATCCATGAACCTGCTGCTTATCGCAATAATCTGCGGCGTGATCGCGGTGCTCTACGGCATCGTCACCAGCCGCCAGGTGCTCGCCGCCTCGCCCGGCAACCAGCGCATGATCGAAGTTGCAGGCGCTATCCAGGAGGGGGCCGCCGCCTATCTTCGCCGCCAGTACACGGCAATCGCCGTCGTCGGCGTCGTCGTTGCCGTCATCATCTTCTTCTTCCTTGGTGGCCTTAGCGCCGCCGGGTTCCTGCTCGGGGCAATCCTTTCCGGGGCCGCAGGGTTCATTGGCATGAACATCTCGGTCCGAGCGAACGTCCGCACGGCCGAGGCTGCCCGCAAGAGCCTGCAGAGCGGTCTCACCACGGCCTTCAGGGCCGGCGCGGTGACGGGCCTTCTCGTTGCAGGGCTTGCGCTCCTCGCGATCAGTGGGCTGTTCTGGTACCTCACGGGCCCTGGCGGCTATGCTCCGAACGACCGTCCGGTCGTGACCGCGCTCACCGCCCTTGCGCTCGGCGCATCGCTTGTCTCCATCTTCGCCCGTCTGGGAGGCGGTATCTTCACCAAGGCAGCCGACGTCGGCGCCGACCTCGTCGGCAAGGTCGAGGCTGGAATTCCCGAGGACGATCCACGCAATCCCGCCGTGATCGCCGACAACGTCGGCGACAATGTCGGCGATTGCGCCGGGATGGCAGCCGACCTTTTCGAGACCTATGTCGTCACCGTCGGCATCACCATGGTCTCGATCGCGCTCGCCATCGGAAGTTCTCCCCTGCTGCTTCCGCTGATGACGCTCCCGCTGCTGATCGGCGGCGTCTGCATCGTCACCTCCATCATCGGTACCTACATGGTCCGCTTGGGCGCCAAGGGATCGATCATGGGAGCGCTCTACAAGGGCTTCTGGACCGCGACCCTCCTTGCTGTCCCAGCGATCTATGGCGCCGCGTGGTACGCGCTTGGAGGTGATCTCAAACAGACGATCACCACGACCGCGGGCCTGAGCTTCCCAGCGACGAACCTCGTGTGGGCAAGCTTCATCGGCCTTGCAGTCACTGCACTCATCGTCTGGATCACCGAATATTATACCGGGACGAACTATCGTCCGGTCCAGTCGATCGCCCGCTCGAGCCAGACCGGCCACGGCACGAACATCATCCAGGGCCTTGCCGTCAGTCTCGAAGCGACCGCTGCGCCCACCATCGTCATCATCGTGGGCCTGATTGCGAGCTTCCAGCTCGCAGGGTTCCTCGGCGTGGCTTTCGCCGCATCGGCAATGCTTGCGCTTGCAGGCATGGTCGTGGCTCTCGATGCTTACGGTCCCGTCACCGACAATGCCGGCGGAATCGCCGAGATGTCGGGCCTTGAAGAGGACGTCCGCACCCGCACCGACGCGCTCGATGCGGTCGGCAACACCACCAAGGCAGTCACCAAGGGCTATGCCATCGGCTCGGCGGGTCTTGCAGCGCTTGTGCTGTTCGGCGCCTACACCGCCGACCTTCGCGAATTCGGCGGCCAGATCGGCGTTTCGACCAACCTCGACACGCTCTTCAGCCTGTCGAACCCCTATGTGATCGTCGGTCTCCTCCTTGGAGCTCTGTTGCCGTACCTGTTCGGCGCGATGGGCATGACGGCAGTCGGCCGCGCCGGCGGGGCGGTAGTCGAGGAAGTGCGGGGCCAGTTCCGCGACAACCCCGGCATCATGGACGGTTCGGTCCGACCGAACTATGCCCGGACGGTCGATCTCGTCACCCGGGCCGCGATCCGCGAGATGATCATCCCCTCGCTCCTTCCGGTGCTTGCCCCGATCCTCGTTTATTTCGTGATCGGCGCAGTTGCGGGTCGCGAGAACGGGCTCGCCGCTGTCGGCGCGCTCCTTCTTGGAGTGATCGTGTCGGGCTTGTTCGTCGCGATCTCGATGACTTCGGGGGGCGGCGCGTGGGACAATGCCAAGAAGTATATCGAGGACGGAAATTACGGCGGCAAGGGTTCGGAAGCGCACAAGGCCGCCGTCACCGGCGACACCGTCGGTGATCCCTACAAGGACACTGCCGGGCCTGCCGTCAATCCGATGATCAAGATTACCAATATCGTTGCGCTGCTATTGCTTGCTGCGCTTGCAGCG